>CALELH010000373.1 GCA_937902595.1 uncultured Myxococcales bacterium | reverse complement strand
CTGGCCATGGCTGGCCCTGGCCATTGCCAGGAGTGTTGGAAACAAATGAGACCCTGCCATAAGTGTTGTACTCCAATTCAGCAATTGCTCAGCGAAGGCCAGGAGATCATGGTGCAAGTGGCTAAGGAGCCATTGGGCACCAAAGGGGCTCGGGTCACGAGTAACGTCAGCATCGCTGGGCGCCATTTGGTTTATATGCCGACGGTTGAGCATGTTGGGATCAGTAGACGAATCTCCGATGAAGAAGAGAGGCGGCGACTGAAAGACATCCTGGAGTCTCTCGTTCCTCAGGGTGGAGGCTTCGTGGCGCGGACTGCCGCGGAGGGTAAGAGCCCGGAGGAGCTTGGCGCCGATCTAGAGTTCTTGAGCCAGGTTTGGAACGACATCCTGAATCGTATGGATACCGCGAGCGCGCCCCTCACCTTGTACGAGGATCTTGGACTCTTATTGAGATCAGCCCGTGACCTCGTGACCTCGGATCTCAAGGAGATCGTGGTTGACGATGAGCAGGAGTATGGCCGTCTCCTCGACTTCATGGAGAGGTTTACGCCTCGATACGCAGACCGGGCTCGGCGTTATGACGGTGACGAGCCGATCTTTGATTGTTTCGGCGTCGAGGTTGAGTTGAATCGTGCGCTGTCGCGAAAGGTTTGGTTGCCCAGCGGAGGGTATCTCATCATCGATCAAACTGAGGCGTTGACGGCGATCGATGTGAACACGGGTCGTTTTGTCGGTAAGCGAAATCTAGCAGACACGATTCTCAAGACTAACGTGGAGGCGGTCTCAGAGGTGGTTCGCCAGCTCCGTCTCAGAAACATCGGTGGAATTATCATTATCGATTTCATCGATATGGACGCCGAAGATAATCGGAACCGAGTCTATTCGGATCTAAGCTTTGCGCTGCAGAAGGATCGAGCGCGAACGAATATTCTCAAGATCAGTGAGCTCGGCTTGATCGAGATGACCCGCAAGCGTGTTCGCGAATCGCTCGTTCGGTCCGTTTCAGAGCCATGCTTCTATTGCGATGGCACGGGCCTGCTGAAGAGTAGAACCACAGTAGCGCACGAGATTTATCGAACGCTTATTCGAGAGTCGACGGCGATGCGAGAGAAGATGGTGCGCGTTGTTGTTCACCCAAGAGTCGCGGATTCCCTACAGAACTCAGAGAGCACTCTCATTGAAGAGCTGGAGACTCGGCTAGAGAAAGAGATCAGCGTTCAGAGCAATAAGGACTTTCACTTAGAGCACTTCGAGTTGTCCGAAATCGATGAGCTCGGCTATGGAGTAGGTCGAAAGTTCACGCCCCAGGACGGAGCTATCGGCCAGTGAGTAGAATCCGCAGTTCTCTGTAGGCATGGTTGATGTCTTGGGCGCGCTCTTGTGCCTGAGCCTCAGCGACTGGGTCATCTGTAAAACGGTCCGGATGGTGCTCGCGCATCTTATTTCTCCAGGCCGCCTTCACCTCTTCAATGCTCGCTCCAGGCGACAAACCGAGTAGTCGATAATAGTAGTCCGAATCCCGAGCACGATTGACCTGCTGCTGAGCGCGCTGAGCTTGCGCCTGCATCTCGCGAATCCAATCCCAAAGCTCGCGTTCGATACCGTCAAAACGCTCTTCTACGTTTACTCGAGTCTCCTCGATAATCGTCTTTGCCTTGTCTACCTGACGTCGAACAATAGGCTGCTCCATGGCGTAGTCGTACACGGCGCGAGATGCGGTGCGGCCGAGATCCCGTGCGGTGTCGCCAATCGATTTGAATCTTTTCCGAAGAGACAACGCTCAGATCCTCAATCCTGCTCTTTGACGATGAGGCCATCGCGACTATAGCTGCGTTTGCATTCGGCGCAGGTCGCCTTCTCTTTTTCTTCGGTCCCGATTCCGAAGGGGAGACGTTCTCCACAGAAACAGGACCAGCCACGAATTCGCGCAGGGTTACCGTACACAAGAGCGTAAGACGGCACGTCGCGCGTCACTACGGAGCCAGCGCCGACAAAACAGTACTCGCCCAATGTATTCCCGCAAACCACCGTGGCGTTTGCTCCAATCGACGCGCCTTTTCGAACACGCGTCTCGAGATATTGACCTTTCCGTGGATACGCGCTGCGAGGAGTCCCCACATTAGTGAACACCATCGAAGGTCCACAGAAAACGTCATCTTCAAGGATGACTCCCGAATATACAGAGACGTTATTCTGTATTTTTACGTTGTCTCCAATCTGTACATTTCGCTCGACCACGACGTTTTGTCCCAATGAGCATTTCTCACCAATACTCAAAGGACCAAGCAACTTACTGAAGTGCCAAATTCGAGTCTCTGCGCCGATCTCCACGGGACCGTCGACGACTGTCGTTGGATGGACAAAGTAATCCGTTTGCTCATCTACCATAGAGATGTCCTCGTTGCTGATGGCGGCGATATTGATCAGATCCAATAGGCCGGATAGGCCTGTGTTTAAATGTGCGAATGGTGTGGTGGATTCATGATCCAGAGATTGGATGGCCTCGACGAGGTTACTCGTGTGTTGGTCTGGCCCAAAGGTCAACTCAATCTCTGCGGCGCCGTGGCCAGGGTGAAGACGAAGTTCCGATTCGTCGTCTTCAGTGAAGATCCAGGTGCAGGTCGCGTGTTCACCAACGACCACGATCCGATTGTGCCGGACAGGATGGACGGTTGTACGATTCAGAACGCTCGCAGGTCCACTGTCAGTCAGCAATTGGCACACTGAATAGGTCGGAGAACCGGCGGTGTCATGTGCGTGAGAGGACGCTCTGATGGTGTCAGGCGATTGGCCCATAAGAATTGAAGCGATGGCGGTGTGACGCCAGCTTACGGGACGCGTACTCGCGGGCTTGTCCCCTGAATAGTCTTCCGTATGAACGGAAATGACTTGGCCCAATCGTCCGTCGGAGATCCAACTCTGGATTTGACCTAGGCAAGGGTCCGTCGTGGCGAGAACACCTTCATGCAGGATCACCCCTTTATCTGACGCCCGCTGAGCCAACTCTGTTCTTGTCGCCGCGTCATGGGCCGCCGGACCGAGACACAAGAGGTGACCTTCGCAGTCGATCACCATGCGTGCGTTCTCCACGGGATCTGTCAGTTGGTCGTCAAAGATGACGATAGCGCCATGATTGACCCGCGCGAGCCCTAGAGTGGGCACGGCGCTGGCCGGTAGTCCGGCTTGGCGCAAGGACTCCGCGAGGCTGTTGAGGTGAGCAGTTTGGCCCACGACGATGATCTGTCCCGAGTGCATAGACATCTCCTGACGCGGCATCTTGGCGGAAACCGCGGTCAGGTGTCCAGATCCGATTCGTATACCAGGTGAGTGAACTCGCTATTCTTTGATGATCCGAACGCCGCTCGGTGGGTTGAACTGGAAGCCACTATCCTTCAGGTCTGTGTTCGTCTTCATGCCCTTAAACACGACCCGGTTCGTATTGCCGACTGAATCAATGACAGTGCTCGATTGTACCGCGAAAGATGCCCGGTCTACTTTCAGAATCACTTTCTTGTAATCACCCTCATTCTTCTTTGGGACCATGTTGAGGATGAAATGCTTCGGGCTCTTGGTGCTGACCGTGATGTTGAATTCTTCTCGTAAATCACCGGTCCCAGTCATGAACGAGAGGGCTACAGGCAGCTGCGAGGTACCCAGCTTTCGTCGGAAAGCTTGATTCTCTTCCGGTTCGTATACCCATAGTTGCTCTCCATCGGCGACGAACACTTTCTCCACGGGCTTGCGGTAATCCCAACGCATCATTCCTGGCTTTTTGAAGAACACTCGGCCGCTCGATGTCTGACTTCGGTCGTACACTGTATATGTGTAAGTTTGGACGAAATTAGCCCGTAGATCTCGAGCGTCCTTGTAGAAACGATGAACACCATTAATGACGCTCTCTTCTACGCTCACCTGAGTCGTCTGCGGCTGCTCCTTCTTGATGTCGGGTGCGGCCACCTTCTTCTGCGAAGGGGGGCTGTCTTGTTTCAAGCTGGGGACCTTCTTGGCCTGGCTCCTTCGCGCTGTTCGTGTTGAAGAGCGTCGGTGGGTTGGGCTCACTCTCTCTTGAGTTTTCTTGAGCTGTAATTTGGGCTCTGGCGTTGGTCCGCTATCTACGGAGACCACCGGCACAATCAGGCTAAGAATGAGTGATAATATTGAAGCGACCATGAGCTTTCCTCCAGACCTGCACTTAAGTACCTGACGCGGATAGTGCCTCGTCATTCAGCGATACTATCAAAAGGAAATAAAGTGTGACCGGGTTGACACATGTGTGTTCGGTCAATAATATGCCAAACATGTCACACTCAAGAAATTCAGACGATCCGTTTAAGGCTTCAGCCACCATCAATCGCATGCCGGTCGATGGTCTTGTTGAGCCACGGGTAGAGGGTACAGTCGAGGTCAGCCTCGGTAAGATGACTGACATGCTGCACGTCGAGAAGTGCAAACTAGTTGTCGTCGAAGGTGAGAACCAGGGACAAGAGCTCGTTTTAAGTAAACCGATCATTCGTATTGGTATGAACGAGAACAACGATCTCATCCTCGATGACAATACGGCCAGTCGGTTCCACTGCGAGATCAGACGAATTCGGGATGAGTATCTCCTGGTCGATCGCGAATCAACCAACGGAACATATGTGGGGAAGCTGAGGGTTAGGGAGTGTTTCCTATATCCTAATTGCGAAGTCTTGATCGGAAGCACTCTTATTCGATTTGTACCGTTGGTGGAGGAGATCCCTGTCTATCCGATCGACAATAATCGGTACGGGGATATCGTTGGCTCATCGACGCGGATGCGTGAGATTTATGGATTGATCGATAAGATCGCTCCCAGCGAGTTGTCCGCTGTTGTGCAGGGAGAGACAGGCACAGGAAAAGAACTCGCAGCGAGAGCCATTCACCAGTTCTCGAGACGGTCTAAGGGGCCGTTGGTCATCTTCGATTGTTCGGCCTTTCCTGAGAACCTGCTGGAGTCGGAACTGTTTGGTCACGAGAAGGGCTCTTTCTCTGGTGCGGTGAGAACTCACAGAGGTGTCTTTGAGCGTGCTGAAGGTGGAACAATCTTCTTTGATGAGCTCGGTGAGATGCCGTTGAACTTGCAGCCGAAGTTTCTTCGGGCGTTAGAGTCCGGTGAGATTCGACGGGTTGGTGGTGAGCGCACGATAAAGACTGATGTTCGCGTCGTCGCAGCGACCAATAGAACCCTCTCCCAAATGGTTGATGAAGGTACATTCCGGAGGGATCTCTTTTATCGGCTCGCGAAAGTTACTTTGACCCTTCCGCCGCTTCGAAACCGCCTTGAGGATCTTGAGCCGCTCATCGCGCACTTTCTCCTAATCCTTAAAGAGCGTCAGTCTAGCCTCTCTCACATCCGTAGCTTCTCCGACGAAGCGATGTCCGTGCTGAAGAGTTATGATTGGCCAGGAAACATTCGAGAGCTGAGGAACGTCGTGGAGCGCTCCATCACGTTCTGTGAGAACAGCGTGGTCGGTTTAGAAGACCTCCCCGCAGACATCTCTGCTCGAATGGGAAGCCCCAACAGACCGAGTGTATCTTCGGTCGTTCAAGTTGATCCGGGCACGGGCCTTAAGGAAGCCAAGGAGAGGATGGTCGCCGATTTTGAGCGAGATTATCTTGTGAGTCTCTTAGATCGACACAATATGAACATCAGCAGGGTCGCGCGAGAGGCTGGCATCGACCGGCGTCATGTGTACCGACTGATGAAAAAGTATGAGATTCACATTCCCGATCGCCAGATCTAGTAACTTGGTTTGTTGAGACTTTGAGATCCGTTTGACACTGATCACTTCCTTCGATAGTTTCGCGCACCTGGCGAGCCGATTTTGCCGGCATAGCTCAGTCGGTAGAGCAGCTCATTCGTAACGAGCAGGTCATCGGTTCAAGTCCGATTGTCGGCTCCGACATCGGCTCGCCAGTCTTTCTTTTCCAGCACGGTTAGCTCATGTTTTTTTCACTGAGATGCGCGTCGATCTTGTTGGTTCTTATGTCCGTTTTCTCAGTGCGGCCAGCGCATAGCGAACTCAACTTGGTAGTTCTAGACCCTGGGCACGGAGGGACAAACCTAGGCGCGCCAGCCCGGTTTCATCCTGGACGTTATGAGAAGTATTATACCCTCGTGCTTGCCCGCTACGTCCGAGAGCATCTGACCGCAGCCGGTGTGAAGAGTGTCTTGACCCGAGAAGATGATCGGGATGTCACCCTCATCGATCGAATAGGTCTCGCAAATCGTCTGGGCGCGGATCTCTTTGTGAGCCTTCACCTCAACGCAACGGAGCGACCCGGACCGACAGGCCATGAAACCTTCTTTCTAGCCCTTGAGGCGACCGATGAGGCAGCTCGTCGATTGGCGAAGCTTGAGAGTGCCGACCCAACCGCAGTGAAGAAGGCCGCCAAGACCGAGGTACGGGATGATGGTGTCAATGCCATCCTCCTCGATTTAAAAAGAAATCAAGCCCACGCCGACGCTCAGCGTCTGGCGGCGCTCATTCAAGAGGGGACCACGCCCAGAAGCCCTTTCAAGAACCGTGGTGTTAAGCAGGCACCCTTCTTTGTTCTCATGGGGGCCTCTATGCCTGCAGTCGTGGTTGAGATCGGGTTCATCAACCACTATCGCGAGGGCAAATTCATCACCAGTGATAAGGGCCTCCGCTCGATGGCTGAGGGCATCGCCGAGGG
>CALELH010000372.1 GCA_937902595.1 uncultured Myxococcales bacterium | reverse complement strand
TCTTCGGGTGATCGGGGTCGGCGCTCGGGAGCAGATCCCGGTCTCTGTGGTGGAGGAGGTGCCCGAGGGACCCTTCGATTTGGTCATCTTGGCGACCCAGCCAACGGACGTAGAGGACGCGATGGCGCAAGCAGTCGGCGCGCTCGCGCCTGATGGGCGAGCTCTGGTCTTGCAAAACGGTCTGTGCGAGGAGCGCGTGGCTGCGGTCCTTGGGGATCGAGGCCGGGTGATCGGAGGGGTCGTCTCATGGGGCGCCGCGGTGGTCGAGCCTGGCGTGGTTGAGCAGACGTCGAAGGGCGGGTTTACCCTGGGTACGCTGTCGGGCCAGCCGGTGCCTGAGGGGTTAGGCCTCGAGCGCTATCTTGGGTCTATTGGCGACGTGGGTGTGACCGCGAACTTGCTGGGGGCACGCTGGAGCAAGCTCATCATCAACTCTGTGGTCTCATCTTTGGGGACCCTCAATGGCAGTCGCCTGGGACCTGTCGTTCGGTCGCGGATAGCGCGCAGGGTTGGCCTCGAGATTATGACGGAAGGCGTCGCCGTGGCTCAGGGAGCGGGTGTTCAACTCGAGATGGTCGCAGGCACTCTGGATCTGCAGAAGATCGCCCTGAGCGATAGCGACCGTCGCGGGGGTAGCCCGTCACTGATGATGAAGCACACTCTGCTCTTGGCCGTCGGGATGAAGTATCGACGCCTCTACAGCTCCTTGCTGCGGGCGATAGAGGCGGGGAAGCCACCGGCCATCGACTTCTTGAATGGCGAGCTCGTGTCGTGGGCCGACCGGTTGGGGGTCGAGGTGCCCATGAACAGGGCGGTGTGCGAGCGGGTTTATGCCTTCGCGGAGGGGCGCCTGTCGCCAGGGCCTGGAGTGATCTCCGAGCTCGCGGCTAACTTTCGCGGCGGTGCGTAAGAATCTTAAAACATGTGTCGAGCCCGAGATGATGCTCGGGGGCAGGGGAGCGCGATGAAGTTGGTCAGCTGGAATGTAAACGGGATCCGTTCGGTACACCGTAAGGGTAAGTTCCTCTCTTTTATCGAGGCGCATCAGCCTGATGTGTTCTGTGTCCAAGAGACCAAGGCTTGGCCTGAACAGCTCGACGAGGATTTGCTGTCCGAGCATGGGTATCATGTGGTGTGGGCCCAGGCTGAGAAGAAGGGATACAGCGGCGTCGCGACCTTCAGCAAGACAGCCCCCGACAGCGCAGAGGTGGGTCTGGGCATTGAGGCCTTTGACCGAGAGGGCAGGGTCGTCATTACTCGATACGGAACTCTGACGGTCCTCAACGGCTATTTCCCCAACGGGCAGCGGGACCATGCTCGACTCCCCTATAAGACGGACTTCTATCGGGCCTTGTTGAAGTGGGGCCAGGCGGAGCGAGCGGCCGGACAGGAGGTCGTGATCTGCGGCGACTGGAACACCGCTCATCACGAGATCGACCTGAAGAACTGGAAGTCGAACCGCAAGACGTCCGGCTTTACTGAGCCCGAGCGAGCCCTGATCACAGAGTTCTGCGATGCGGGATGGCATGACGTCTTTCGGCGGCTTAACCCCGAGCTGGGCGATGTCTACACCTGGTGGTCTAATCGGGTCGGCGTGCGTGATCGAAACGTGGGCTGGCGCATCGATTACCACTTCGTCAGTGATGAACTCTGGGAGCGCGTCGATGACGCCAAGATTCACTGCGGTCAGATGGGGTCGGACCACTGCCCCATCGAGCTGACGCTGACCTAGTGAGCGTCAGAAGCGCCAGTACATGTCGAGCACGGCGAGCGGGATCACCATCTTGGGTACGAAGACGCCGGCGAGGGGCAGGTTGAGATGCCCATAGCCCCCGCCAAGCTTGAGATTGAAGCTAGAGTAACTCAGGAGCACGCTGAAGATGGCGTTGAGCTTCCTCGACCCATCTAGGTCGATGTTCGCTTTACCAAAGATCTCGAGGGTCGCTCGAGGAGGCGTGCCCGAGTCTAGGGCCCGCACACCTGACTGGAGTTCACCGGCAGCGACCTCGAAGAGCCCGCTGTGGCCTGCCAGCTCTAGGGCGAAGTGAGGGGTGACCCGATACTCCGTGACGAGGCGTAGGATGCCGGTCGTTCCTATGAGGGCGCCACCAAACTCTTCATTATCGCCAGCGCTCCCTAAAACCCCGGAGTAGGCATAGAGGAGTGACCCGCTGAGAGTGAAGTCCTTCCACCTTTTGCTGATGTTTAGGCCCGCGGTGACGGAGAAGAGGTCGATGTTGGGCTCCGCGGTGACGTTGCCCTCCTGGTCCTTCTCTTTGACCTCCAGATCGGCCGTGTTGAAGTTGAGGTATCCCGCCGAGATGGACACGCTCAGGTCCTCGGTGTCGTAGACTCGCAGCTTGCCGAAGCCGTTTCTTACCTTGAAGAGCCACAGATAGTGGGCGACGCCGATCTCGGCGCGTCCCAAGACGCCGAATTCAAGAGTGTGAAGCCCAACTCGGTACTCGTTGGAGT
>CALELH010000371.1 GCA_937902595.1 uncultured Myxococcales bacterium | reverse complement strand
GGCAGCAGCTCGCTCCGCCAAGCTCTACGACCACGACGAAATAAGCGCTGCCTGGCGCGGATTAATTCTTCCAGATGGGACCGCTCGTCTCTTCGAGGTAGCGGTTTAATGTTTGGATGAGGGGCTTGGCCGGCTCGTATTTTCTACCGAGGTTCTTCACGGGGCGGGTGAGGTCAGTTTGGCTCACCACCTTGCTGTAGTTCCGCAGACGGTTATGAACGACCTTGTGCTGGCCGTCGAAGACCGCGACTAGATCCCGTTTGGCGACCCCGGCCTGAGAGACATACCAGGTCTCTGCGATATGCTGACGACCCTCATAAGGCTTGTAACCGAGGACGTAATGGCTCAGATCCTCTCCATCTTGTCTGTGGCTGGGGCTGGTTCCCGTCCAGGCAAGAATGGTTGGGGCGATGTCGACAAGGCTCGCTAGGGTATCCGTTCGACCCGCCGGCCAGTCTGGATGAGATACGATCAGCGGTACTCGGATATTACTCTCAGCCAGATCGATCCCATGGTAGCGCCTGTGCTTGAAAAACTGCTCTCCGTGATCGGAGGTGATCGCTATGGCGATCTTGCGCTGCTTACCCATCCATTTGAGGCGGCGGAGAAGGCGGCCAAGCTGTTTGTCCGCGTATACGATCTCATGATCGTACTTATCTACGAGGCTCTTACCGAACTGCTTAACGCCGCGGTGCCTACTGTTAGGATCGTGCGGCCCGAAGAGATGCACCCAGAGGAAGAACTCCTGGTTCTTGGGTATGTCCCGGAGCACCTTCATCGCGAGATTAACGGTCCCTTTATCGGTGCGGGATTTCTTGGGTAGGGAGTCCATGGTCATGAATCGGTCGAAACCTGCGTTCACCCCCATCTTCTCGCTTAAGAATTCGGCGTAGCCATCATCGACCACCGCGGCCGTATACATGCCCCGCTCTTGTAGTTGGCGGGCCAAGGGCTTCCTCGGGTCCTCCAGAGGCATGGTGAACATCAGGCGGAGCTTCTCTCCCGGAGCGAGGGTGTTCTTTTCTTCCTCGCGGACGAGGTGAAACTTGTTGGTTTCATAGACCTTGGTCCACTCGATGCGCCGAGGATATAGGCCGCGCATCATCGCGGAGATGGCGAGGCTAGTCCACGCGCTCGCTGAGTACGCGCGGTCGAAGACCATCGATTCAGCAGCGAAGCGATTCAGATGCGGCGTTGTGGGTCGTGCGTAGCCATAGAGTGAGAGATGGTCCGGGCGCAGCGTGTCCACCGTGATGAGGACAACTGAGGTCCCGACGACTTCATCGGAGGTCGTGACCGAGTCTTGTATCTCGTTCACATCTGGGGCGTCGCCCAGCATGCAGTTATCGTCGAGTCCGTTTCCTGGGATCTCCTTGGCCGCGGGGTTCACCTGTGCGTTAAACGCATCGCAGTCACCACCGCCCAGGAGACTGGAGAAGCCATCGCCATCAAGATCGCTCGTCGAGCGTAGAGTGTTCATTGAGAACGCGACGGTTGGAGATTGCCGCAGCTGGTGAATGGCCTCATCGGCGTTGCTCTGTAGATAAATGAACCCATTGAGGGTCAGCGCCAAGCCGATCAACCACCCCGGTCGCGTGAGCCAGAGCGGGATCTGTATCTCATTCAACGCGATGGTTATCGCGCTCGTGATCCCCCAAATACCGAGCACCCACATCGCCGTATGGGCTGCTGGATAAAGCCCGACCATGACGGAGCGCTCGATGATGATCAGCGCGACCGCGATGGCGGCAAGGGGCACGGCGATGGCGAAGCGTAAGGGGCCCCGGAGTTTCGCTCTCCACCCATCTTCGGGGATTGGTCCTGGCTGCACATACGCGCTGACATAGCCGAGGCCAAGACCCCCGACCGTCGTCCCGATGAGCGTGATGATCGCGAGGGTTCGATGTGGGCCTTGAAGGCGTACGAAGGCGTTTAGCTCATCGGCCAAGAGCAGGCCCATCGCCAGTCCGGCGACCATCCAGACTGTGATGGACACCGCGCGCGGGGCTTTGAGCAATGCCAGGTGTCCAACAGACCAAATTAGACCGAGGAGCGTCGCTGCTCCGAAACCGAGCCCGAGGGCTAGACCGATATTAAAACCTGATTGACCGCCCGCTAGGGCGTCGATGAAGGAGACTAGACAGCCTACGGTGGCAAAGAGCCACAGATGCCTCTGCAGTAGCGCGAGTGGGCTCCCGTCGCGCTCCTCTCTATGATAGGTACCGGCCATAGGCGCCGGGTATACTCTATTCTCAGGTTCAATATCCAGACCTGATGGATCCTAGACCTCTACATCGATGGGCACCTCATCCAACCTCAAGCCAAATCTCCCTATGTCTGCGGTGA
Source organism: uncultured Myxococcales bacterium (assembly GCA_937902595.1). GTDB lineage: Bacteria > Myxococcota_A > Bradymonadia > UBA7976 > UBA1532 > UBA1532. The sequence goes on along the minus strand of CALELH010000371.1, from coordinate 4,737 downwards.
TGTGGCGGCTCATCATATTCGAGGTCCCATGGCCTAGGGATGCCTCCTCATCGTATCGCTCAAACCGACAAAAATGTCGTAAAGGGCGGTCTTTAACGGACAGAAATGTCGTTTTGTACGCTCTGCTTTCTCAGGAATGACTGAATAAATGGGTTGGCACGGGCGTTGCTAATTGAACTCCACGTAGACGACTTTCTGAAAGCAGGAGCGACCAGATGCAGCACTCAAGACAGCACCTCCCGATTCAGGCAGCGCCTAACGTAGGAGGCCCGAGCCTTGGAGCGCGGTCACTGCAGTTCACAAAGGTCGGGGCGTCATGGTTTCGCTTTGGCTGTCTCGCTGCCGTCCACATCGCGCTCGCCGTGGCTGCTCGCTCTGCCTAAATCGCGCTCTTGGAGCGTGTCCAAGCGGCGTAGAATCTATTATCCTGCAGTCAGTCGATCCTATGAGGAGCGTCCGTGCAGGACTCTAGCGAACCCAGTAACTCACTCGCCAATCCGCTCAGCCCCTATCGTTCGCCTACTGAGCGGGACGCGGTGGCCCTACGACTCACGGAGAGCGCGGGCGGCGTGGTACACACCATCGGTGAGAGTGTTCAGGGGCGCCCGATCCTCGCATGCGAGCTGCCCTCGCCCTGCGCAGATGCTCCATCCATTTTAGTCTGTGCCAACATTCATGGGGTTGAGTTTATCGCAGCCGAAGTGGCCCTCGGTGTGTTGGCTTGGGCGAACCGCTCCGACAGTGTGATCTCGCGGCTGCGGGATCGCGCTCACATCTGGGTTATTCCGAGTCTCAATCCCGACGCGTACGCACGGACGTGGACCGCGGGCGGTGTGGGGGCGCTCCATGAGCTGCGTCGTAATGAAAACGGGGTGGACCTCAACAGGAACTTTCCTAAACCGGCCTCTACCCGAAAGGTTTGGTTCGATTTTAATGGCTGGAGAACAGGTTCAGATGATCCGAAGAACCCATTCTTCCGGGGCAAATCTCCAGCGAGCGAACCTGAAACCACCGCGCTTATCTCGCTTCATGATCGGGTTCGCTTCCACGCGAGCGCGAATCTGCATTCAGCGATGGGCACGGTCATCCCACCTCATGTTCTGGATGGCCAGGTCTACCGAATGTATCGGTCGCTCTACCGCCGCTTTCGCGAGGGACAGCCACGCTGGAGCTACCGACGGATGGCGAACCGATGGCTGGATCGATTCATCGGAGAACAGGAAGACTTCCAGCACTATGTTCATGATACTTGGGCCATCTGCGTTGAACATTATCCTATCTGGGTAAACCCGTGGCGGATGCTCCCGGGGCGGCCTCTTTTTTGGAGGTTTAATCCTGAGCGGCCAGGAGAGTGGGTCGATAATGATGTCCCTGGATTGGCCGCTTACTTTACGGCAGCGCTGGCCCTTCAGCCTCCGAGTCGTCCAAAATCCCGAGATAGCGCAGAACCATCGCGATGACTTCGTCTCCGAGCGCGCCCATATCGGGTGGGGTGGGCGAGAGCATCGCGCTGTGAATGTTCGCGTCGACGGTTGTGACCAAGAGCGACGCGGTCAGCTTTAGATCCTTTGGCAAGATGGCCTCTTGGTGCTCTTGAAGATAGAACTCTACGAGCTCTTGGGCGGTTCCACGAATATGAAGAATGTGCTCCAGACCGAGGTGAAAGGCTTGCTCAACGCAGACTCGATGAAGCCTTGGATCCAGGGAGTGAGCGTCGAGCATCGCTCGAACAAAGCTGCGCACAGCCTGTGGAACGCTTGTACCGACAGAGTCCGCCAGGGTCGTCTTTAGCAGCGCCAGCATCGAATCTGCGTGACGCTCAATCACCGCCTGAACGAGGCTCTCTTTGCCATTAAAGTATTGATAAAGAGAGCCAATGCTCACCCCGGCGACCTCGGCGACGCGGTTCGTCGTGAGTCCAGCGTACCCATCCTGAGTCAAAACCTGAGTCGTCGCGGTGATGATGGCGTCTACGGTCGCTTTAGACCGGCTCTGCTTCGGCTGTCTTCGGCTATTTACGGTCATTTATGGGCCTCTAGAGAAAAGCGAGTAGAAAACATGAGTAAATATTCACATTATTAATATGAGGATTTACTCATGTTTTCAAGGAGGTCCGCATGAAGTCCACGGAGCAGGCGCTCACAAAGCGAACCGATTCACCCGAGGCCCCCTATTGGCCGTCGGGCCGTCTGCTCGGTCATATCCACCAAATGGGTGAGGATCCTCTCAACACGATGACCCGCGCCCATCGAGAAGTGGGTGAGCTCGTACGGATTCGTCTTGGGCACATACCGGGCTATCTCGTATTCAACCCTGCAGACGTGAAGACGGTGCTGCTGGATAACGCCGATCTCTACGCGAAGACGACTCGTGGCTATAGGAAGCTACGACTGATGCTAGGCAACGGCTTGGTCACCAGCGACGGGCAGTTCTGGCTACGTCAGCGGCGCATCGCGCAACCAGCCTTTCGCCGTAAGAGTATCGCTGGATTCGCCCGCTCCATGACTCGGGCGACCGAAGATCTCATCGCCCGTTGGGAGCCCGTCGCGAGAACGGGCGGCGTCGTAGATGTCGCGGACGCGATGAACGCGTTGACCCTCCGAATCGCCGGCGAGACCCTCATGAGCGTTGACGTGACGGGGGACGCACAGATTATCGCTCGAGCTTTGGACACGGCTATGACGCGCTTCTCACAGCTTGTCTCGAGCCCTTTACCTTATCCTGAGTACTGGCCGACGCCAGTGAACTATCGGTTCTGGACTAGGCTAGGACAGATGCGAGAGCTTGTGGACAACATCATCGATGACCGTCGGCGGAGCGGCGTTGAGGTTCACGATCTATTGGGTATGTTCATGGCCGCAGAAGACCCCGAGACAGGGGAGAGGATGACCGATCAGCAGCTCCGAGACGAGGTGCTGACCATGTTGACGGCTGGTCACGAGACGACGGCCAACGCGCTGTCATGGACGCTCTATCTGCTCTCAAAGTATCCCGGCGTAGTGCAGGCCTTAGAGGCTGAGGTGGACTCTGTCTTGGCTGGGCGGAGAGCGGGCATCAAGGATCTCGCCCAACTCACATACACGGCCCAGGTGGCCAAAGAGGCTATGAGACTATATCCGCCCGTCTGGTTGGTGGCTCGTCAGGCGCTCTGTGAGACGACTTTGGGTGGATATCGGATCCCAAAGGGGGCGTACGTGTTTATGTCGCAGTGGGCCATTCATCGACACCCGAAGTACTGGCCGAACCCAGAGGCCTTTGATCCATCCCGCTTCGCTCCAGACCGCCCGGCGCCTGATCGCTTCGCGTACTTACCTTTTAGTCGAGGTAAGCGTCAGTGCATCGGGGACCGCTTCGCGGAGATGGAGACCGTCTTGGTGCTCGCGACCCTCGTTCAACATTATCGATTCGCCCTGGACCCTGGACACCCGGTGGAGCTTGAGCCGAGCGTCACTCTACGTCCCAAGAATGGAATTCGGATGAAGATCAGCCGTCGCGAGTAGCTCGACTACCTATGGCAGAGTCTAGCCCTCTGGATCGACATGATGCTTCCCTTGAGCCCACGCTAGGTGTGCGCTCAGCGCCTCGTCACCAAACAGCTCTATGGCCCACTCGTATCGCTCAGGGGGCACGGTCACGCCCGTGCCGTCGGCGAGTCGATTCATAAAGGCGAAACAAGCGACGACCATTACGATGTCGTGTACGGCACGATCGTCGAAACCGACCGCCCTCAGCGCGTTGACGTCGTCGACGGTGACCTCTCCAGAGAGGAGGGTTAACCGGGCGGTGAAGTTCATGATGGCCTCGTCGGCATCACTGAATCCAGTCGCGACCTCTTCGACCCCCTCGATGATCGCTCTTGGCACGTGGTCCGGCAGCTTAAGGCCGAGGCCTCTTAGATCTCGTACGGCCTTGAGGAGGTCTCTCTCCTCCCCAGGCCAATGATCACGCAGGAACCCTGCGTGGGAGATGAGTCAGTAAAAGCAGTCGTTGAGCGCGGAGGCGGTCGTCGCGATGAGCTCCTCCCGATATTGACCTAGGCTGGAGCCTCCGAAGGTCGCGCCGAAGTTCATCTGAAGAACGCCGCGCATCGCCCGTGGGTTATGCTTCATCGCGGCGATAACCGCTGGGGTGGGCCTACCTTCATTACGGTACGGCTTTGTGAGTCGGCTCAGCTCAGGCGTCGCGTCATCATCTGGGAGGTCTATCCAGGACATGGGCCGCTCATTCGTTCCCTGGTGGGGGAGGTGGAGGCCCAGCGTCGACAGGGTCGGCGGCGGCGTCGGCTTCGGCCACCCCTGCGTCAGCGGGTGGGGCTCCGGCGTCTACGGGAGGCACACCAGCGTCAGGAACGGGTGGTGGGGCACCGGGCACACAGGCGCCCTCTTCACAGTGTTGGTCCGCTGGACATTCTTGCTCTACCGAGACAAATCGGCCGCAATTATCAACGTTATAGATGTTCGCCAGGTTCTCACCGCAGGCCGGCACCCATTGCATCCAGCACACGCCGCTGCTCCCGCATTGATACCCCTCGGGACACATACTCTCGGGGTTGGTCGCGCAGTCAGATTCAGGGACACAGATCTTGGGAATCTCAGGGAAGTTATTATAGCCGCGGCACAAGAAGCCGGCGCCGCAGTCACTGTCTGCATCACACTCGCCGCACAGACCGCCCATGCCGACGCAACGACCACTCGCGCACATCGCCTCGTCTGAGCACTCGTCCGCGCGCACGATCGT
>CALELH010000370.1 GCA_937902595.1 uncultured Myxococcales bacterium | reverse complement strand
TTGGGCTCCGGTAGCGGACCAGGAGACCCATCCAATATGAGGGCGCTCTCTGAATGAGTCGAATGATCGGAGAGCGACCAATCGATGTGTACGGTCTTCCGCCGACTCGACCATTCATCAGCCGTCAGATCATTGGGAGCTAGCGCCGCGACAGCTCCGCACCACCCGATAGCGAATAGGTCGACGATCCACTCTAGTCCACGTGACTTACAGAGCAGCACGGTCTGGTCTGGCTCTAAGCCTGCCGCGCTCAATTGACCTGCCCGGAGTCCAATCTCACGAGCGAACTCCTCATATGTGACGCTCGTACCGCCAATCTGTAGAGCGACGTGATCAGGTCGGGCGCGAGCCGAACTCGCGATTGGATGAGGAATCATCATGATGACACCCACCCTAATCCAGAGACTCTCGATACCCCGATGGCCCCATCCGTGATCAGCTGGCCTTCCAAGCAAACCCCATGCACACCGTCACTAGAGAGACCTGCCGCGACCGCCTGAGCGCCCAGTCGACCGACCTCGGACTCAAGGGCATGGGTCACACACACAGATTTGCCCAGGCGCACAGCTCGCTGAGCGAGTTCGAGGGTCGGAAGGAGCCCACCCAAGAACATGGGTTTCAGGACAAGCTCTTGAACGTTGGGATCACCTAAGACCTCATCCGGGGAACAGAGGACACTCTCATCAGCTGCGAGGCGCACATCGACCCTGTCCCTTAACCAAGCGAAAGCGGCCAGATCACTCGCCTCCACGGGCTGCTCAAGAATGGTATCTCCGAGCTCCGCTAGACCCTTGGCAAAACCCAAGGCCTCCATGCGAGACCACCGACCGTTGGCGTCCAGACGGAGCCGGGCCTGTGGAGCGACCGAGCGAACATCCCGGACTCGCGCGAGATCATCTTCAACCTCAGCGCCAACTTTGACCTTCAAGGTCGTGACACCTGAATTCACCGCCCTCATCGCATCAGCGGCTCCCTCAACGAGGGAATGTATGGGGATGAGTAGGGATGGCTCTGAACAGAGCGTCTCTGCCAGATTTCTTCCCCCCTGCTTTGAGATGACGTCGAGCAAGGCGAGCTCAACACCATGAGCGAGTACGCCTGTTAACTGAAGGCCTTGGAGCGCGGTTCTTACAGAGTCTAAATCCGGGATCTCCATCCCTGGAAGGCTCTTCGAGAGTGCACCCACCGTCGAGCTTAGATCACTCAAATGCTCACCAAAGCCCGTCCACGGAGCGATGTCTCCCCAGCCGAGAACGCCCGTCTCAGTCTCGATACGGACGTGCCAGCCAAAGCGCTGCGCGACCTGTCTCGGTCCCCTGATCGCTGGAGGAAGAGGCCGACTGTAGGGCGTGATCTGGCATGCCTTAATCATGGCCATAGGAGTAGACCTCCGGCCAAAGCTACACCGAAAAAGAGCTCGAGCTTCGCCGCGCCAGCAAGATGGTCATTGAGGTCCGCGCCATCCTTCGACCAGAGGGCCCTGACCTCGAAGATAGCAAAGGGAAAGGTAAGCCAGACAGACAAGGCACCCCAGCCTAAACCAGTCCAAATACACGCCGCCGTGACCAGGAGATACGCGCCAAATACTAGGGTGGTGTATTCCACTCGAGCGAATCGTGCGCCGAACCGAACGGCTAAAGTCATCTTGCCGACTCGCTCATCGGTGTCTCGGTCTCTCAGATTGTTAACGACGAGAATCGCCGTCGCCAAGGAACCGATGGCCAACGCGACCAACACGCTGGACCCCGAAACAGACTGAGCCTCTAGAAAATATGTTCCGCAGACAGCGGCGATCCCGAAGAACAACAGAACAAAGATGTCGCCCAAACCAAGATAACCAAGGGGAAATGGACCCGCGGTGTATGCGACGGCGCAGATGATGCTCGCGACGCCGATGGCCAGGAGCGGCCAACCTCCAACCTGAACGATATAAACACCGCACAACGCTGCACCAACCAACGCGATGGACGCCCCAATAAGCAGCGCTCGGGGTGTCAGCCAACCTTGCGCAGCAGCCCGCGCAGGACCCAAGCGATCCGGGCCATCGGCGCCCGATTTAAAGTCAGCGTAGTCGTTGACCAGGTTCGTACCGATTTGAATCAAGATCGCGCCGATGAGAGCAAGCATCGTCGGGAGGCCGACTCGAACGCCATCGGTATGAACCAAAGCCGCAGCGACCAAAACTGGGACGGCGCCGGCCCACAAGGTCGCGGGTCGAATCGCCGCCATCCAGACGCCGAGAGGCGTCTTCGGTCTAGGCATTGCCGCTGGAGTACTCATGAGAGCGCCTCCATCATCGTCGCGACCTGACTCCACATTCTTTGGTGCGTGTCGATGTTCTCCTGTCTCGAGACCTTAGCGACGATGACCCCTACACCTTCACGTTCGATCTCTTCAGCTAGGGCTATCTTTAGATCTTGGTCGTTCGTGACACATTCGACGCGAGCGCCGTAGGCGAGCGCAACCGCGGCTGGGTCCGTCTCTTGCTCAGTTATGAAGAGCCGCTCGAACTCCGTCGGGTGCTTGGCGATCGGCAAGAAACCAAAGATACCGCCGCCCCGGTTATCAACAACGACGATGGTTATCCTCTTCGCTCCCGCCAACGCGAGGCTCGCAGCGTCATGTAAGAAGGCCAGGTCTCCAACCAAGAGCACCATCGGCCCGTCGTCTACGCCATTGGCTTCCCCGATGGCCGTTGCGACGGTGCCGTCAATTCCGTTCACGCCTCGATTTGTGAACACCCTTAGATGCCGGCCGCCTGCGATGCAGACGCTGTCGACATCACGGATCGGCATACTGTTGGCCAGATGAAGGGCCGCCCCCTCTGGCAGAGACGCTAAAACTCTGTGGGCAACAGCCCCTTCCCACCAGCTGGACTTAACCAGAGTCGCGATGAGCCCCTGAGCACCCGCTTCGCACCGCTGCCATCGCTCCAGCCACGTCTGCTCACAGGGATGAAGATCGGCCCAAGTCATCAATTGTTCACAGAAATGAGCTGCGGACACCCTTATGTGTTGGTGGGCGAGCTGGTCTGGGTCGTAGGAGACAGGCGAAGAGTCGACGAGAAGAAACCGTGACGGCCTGGCCCGAGAGAGCCATTCATTAAGAGCGCGAGAGGTGCTGGTCTTTCCGAACCGAACGACGACCTCGGGAGCCAAGGCGTCCGAGGTATCACTCCTCATGACCGCGTCGTAGGTTGTAACCAAGTTCACATGGTCAGCACCAAAGCGAACACCAGAGGACGCCTCTGCCAACACTGGCCAACCCAGTCTCTCTGCTGCAGCCAGGATCACGGTGCGCTGCGCTTCAGACTCGACGGTATCCGGTCCACACACAAATACGCCTCTGAAACCACACAGCTGTGAGAACTCAGATGGGTCGATATCCAAAGGCCTCGGCGCAATGACTTCGCGGGGGAGAGCGACCTCATCCGGCATCGAGCCTCCATCCCAGAGAGGCTCTCGAAACGCCACGTTGAGATGGACTGGTCCTCGATGCTCCGCTGCATACTGAACAAGCGTCTCGACGAGCGCCTCTGTGTCATTCACATCTGCTGAAGTCTGAGGGGCAGGGAGGTGTTCGGAGCGACCACAGAAGCTCCCATAGAGGCCGATCTGATTCATCGTCTGTGGGGCACCACATCCTTGGAGTTCCTCCGGCCGATCAGCGGTGACTACGACAATTGCCGTCCGGCCATGACTCGCCTCCACTACGGCGGGCAGATAGTTTGCGCCAGCAGATCCCGAGGTACAGCTCAGAAGCGTCGGCGACCCTGCGGCCTTGCTGAGCCCCAGAGCAAAGACCCCCGCCGCTCTCTCGTCTAAGATGACACGTACGTCGATGTTCGCGGCTGCGAGCGCGAGCAGCACAGGTGTGTTTCGTGAGCCGGGTGAGACGACCGCATGGCGTACACCCTGGGCGACGCACGCGCGCACAATTGAACGGGCGCGCGCAGCGTTCAACGCGCCGATATTCTCTCTACCTATCATCGGCGATCCTCACTCTGTGTGAGGACGATATTGTCGATCACCGTCATAAACTTTTGAGCAGTCTCATCCCACTCATCATCGGGGTTAGAGCCGGGTACAATCCCCGCGCCAGCGAAACACCAGGTCTGCTCATCGCCAATCAGAGCCGATCGGATAGCGACGGCGCAGACGCCGTCCCCCTTCGGAGTAATCCAACCGATGGGTGCACCGTAATACCCTCGCCTAAGTCCCTCGTTTCGCCTTAACCACTCAATGGCTAGCGCCCTCGGAGCGCCCGCCAGCGCAGGCGTCGGATGTAGCGCAGCGATCACGGAAAAGAGGGCGGATCGCCCAGCGAGAGGACCGCTAATCTTAGTCTCTAGATGCACTAAAGAACCCGCTGCCGTGAGCGTAGGCTCATCATCAATCGTCAATGGAGCGACCACTGAGGCAAGGTCTCGCTTCACCTGCTCGACGACGAGGTCGTGCTCCCGCAATAGCTTGGGATCCTGCAGCGCCTCGCGGCCCTGGTTCCGGCCCAGCGTACCGGCCAAGGCGTGGGTCTCTACGTGACCGTCGGCCACACGGACAAGGTGCTCCGGCGTTATCCCAAGAAAAACTTGGTCATCGCCAGCAATCGAGAAGACGGTGCCTTCGTCACGAGACCTCCACAAGTGATCGAGCGACGCCTGGACATCAAAGTTGAACCCCGCTGGGGCACGACCACATCGAGCTCGAGCCAGTACGACCTTGTCGACACGACCTTTCTCGGCATCTCGAACAACCTCTTCAACGCGCAGCGTCCAAGACTCCTTTGACTCTTGGTCCATCCACTCGACGCTACCCGAGTCGGCATGCCCGCCATCACCCTCGTCCTGGACCTGAGTCGACAGCGCTGAAACTAAATCACCGCCACCAATCTTGAGCAGCGTCGATGTGCCAGTCTCACGGTCCTGCGTATAGAGGAGCTCCGGTACGCAGAGGAAGGCGTCTGGCCAGCCGGACCACACCCCCTCATCTCCCGGGTGATCTGGGTCGAAAACCTGCCCAAAATAAGCGATCGCTCTCTCTTCGCAGGCGGGGCTATCAAATCTCTCAGAAAGGACACTCCAGACGCGGCTCAAGATCTGGGCCGGGCTGTACGCATCTTGAGTTTGAGTATCCTCAAACAAGCTAGAGAAGGACACCGACTCGACCTCATCAGACCTCGGCTCTGCGCCGTAGCCCCCCTCTGTCATGACTCTACCGCTTGAGGATGTGTTCGTAGTGAAGAGCACCAGCTCATCCCTGTGACTGACGGTGACTCGAACAGCGGAACCTACGGCCCACATCTCTCGTCCAGAGCATGGGTCAGACCAGACAAACCCTGAGTGAACAGCCAGCCTCTTAATGCCTTGAATTAAAGACTTTTCACCCTTTATGGACTCAACGCTCATGTATTTCGGTAGCGCGGAAAAAGGCCCATCGATCCCGAGGGCAGCCTGCGTTGTTCCATCATCGGTATTGGGCGTCAGCATGGGGTCATGACCTGAAGGGGCGTCGTGTTCCCTATTGTCTCGCGTTATCAGCTATGACACAGTTGTTTAAGACACCTTAAACAAGTGGCGTGCACACTATCCCGCATGCCCCTCAGACGCAACCGTTAGAGACGTTATTTCAATGTTATCGACGTCGGATGAACCAAATCAGTCAGTCTTGGACGCAGAGGTAGAGTTCGAACCGAAGGACGCCTTAGAGGCACGGGTTCTGGATGCGTGCGATGCCATCGGTGAGTTCATCGAATACTGGGGATTCAAGGCCACCCATGGACGCGTCTGGCTGCTGCTGTCGATTCACCGAGAGCCAATGTCCCAGAAGTCGATTGGTGAGGCCCTCTCATTGAGTCGAGGGACCATCAGCACCGTGGTGTCAGATCTCGTTGATCACAGGCTCATCGAGGCGACCAGCGATCATCGCAACGCACCCTATGTCGCCGTTACGGATTTCTGGCCAACAATCGCTGCGGTTCTTCGAGAGCGGGAGTGGGGTCTTATTAGTCGAGCGCACGTCGCGCTGACCGGTTTGGCCGATGAGCTCGCGCGCACAGAAGACGCCTCCGTAGCGTCACGCTATGACCTTGATCGGGTTCGCAGCTTGATCAAACTAGCGGAGATGGCACAGCGCGTACTGAACTTACTGATTCAATTCCCAATGCCGTCCCAAAACGAGCGGGTTAAGGGCTGGTTCGATACTGTCAGTCGAATCGCGCGTAAGCTTCGTCGCAGCGCAGCAGAGTAGGCGCCGCACCCCTGAGCATTAACCAGAGATCTCGACGAGGGCGGGCTCTTGGTTCTCACTCACATCACACCCACCATCCAAGAGTTCATCGGTCGGCGCAGGCCTGTCTTGGGCCGAGTCCGTCAGGGAGCGGTCTAGGAAGTGCGTGGGGACAACGTTACGTAGAGACGCGAGCATGACTTCACGAACATTGGGTATGTCCTTCTGAAGTGTGTTGAGTAGCGCGGTCATCCTGTCGCGCTGAAGGCCCGTTTGGCTGCCACATAAATTACAAGGCAGAATCGGGAATTTGCGCTCTGCGGCGAAGGCCGCGATGTCCTCTTCACCACACTCGATGAGGGGTCGCATGACCTTGAAGCGCCCGTCATCAGTCGTATAGACAGCGGGCATGGCCTGCAGCTTACCCGCGAAGAACATATTCATGAGCAGAGTCTCAAGCGCGTCGTCTCGATGGTGACCCAGGGCGATCTTATTGCATCCGAGACGCTCGGCCGCGTCGTACAAGATCCCGCGCCTTAATCGAGAGCATGGAGCGCAGTACGTCCCACCCGGCTTAGTCAACTCCAAGACAACTGAATATGTGTCCTGTTTTACGATCTCGTAAGGCGCCCCATAGGACTCGAGCCAATCGCTTAGAGGTACTCCGTCATAGCCAGGCTGACCCTGGTCGAGATGGACCGCGATGATCTCGAAGGGAAAGGGGCAGCGCGCTTTCGCTCCCCAAAGTAGATCTAGGAGAGTGTAGCTGTCTTTCCCACCTGAGACCGCCACCATGATCTTGTCGTTTGGTTCGAGGAGATCGAAAGTTTTGATCGTTCGAAGCATACGCCGCGACAACTTGCGGCGTAGCAGTTCTATGGGGCTGCGAGGCGCGTACACAGGAACCAACTCCCAGAAAATGAGGGGTGCAATAAGCACGACCCCGACGGTGTATGTCAACTGATCTAAGTTGTTTCTGCACAAAAGAAACTAGAAATATGGGTCATCAGGCAGAAGGGATCGTCGCGCAGCGCTCACAGATGGTGGGGAAAGAATCCGTGACCGTGTGTCCCTGGCGGGTCGTTTGCTCTTGAGCGGACACCTCCAGAGCTGTGCGTGACTAGAGGTGACAATAGCCTCGGGCGTCCTCAACCTCGGGAGGTCTTGCTGCCATTGATCGTAACTCCAATGAGCACTACCCCTGACAAGAGACCCCCCAGGTGGCCAGCGAGGCTAATGGATGGAGTGAGAAGGTCTAGGGCCAGCTCCATGGTCGCGAGAACACATAGGAAGAGACCTACCGTTCGACCCCATCTAGTGACACGAATCAAAGGGTCGGTCAGTACATATGTCGCCAGCGCGCCGATGAGCGCCATGGTCCCACCGGACGCACCCACGGTGACCCCCGGGGATCCGAATAGGCTTATGCTGACGCCGGCACAGAGGACCCCTCCCAAGAGACACGTTATAAAGAAAATCGCGCCATGGGTGCGGCTAACGATGGGTCCCACAAGAGCTAGGACGAGGACGTTTGTGAGTAAGTGGACCCAGCCAAAGTGGATGAAGCCATAAGCGATCAGTCGCCAGGGCTCCGCGGGCAATTGCCCCTCAGCTAAAAGGGCCCCCATCGCGAGCGCGACCCCAGGATCGTCTACACCGCCTCGGAGGGACTGTATCCCGAAACCGCAGGCGATAAGCACGCACATGGCCATCACCATGGGGTGTCGCCAGAACCACTCTAGACGTAAGGTGAAGGCGCAGTCGATCTCCGCTTCAACCCTGTCGAGCACCTCCATCACCGGCGACTCGAGGTCCGCATCTTCTGCTGGTTGGCCCTGGCGCTGTGTCCAACGGAGCTCCAATAGAGGATGATCCTTCATGTGGACAATAACCTGGTCCCTATGTGTGTTGGCCTGCTCGAAACGACGACCCGCCATGAGAACCGTGTACATCCAGTAGTGGTTCACCCCAGGAGCGGCGCCAACACTCAGCAACACTCTTCGGACCGACTCGACCCGCCCAGTCCAAGCCAAGAGAGGCAGCGAGGCTCTACGGAGACCGCGCTGAGTCCGAAGACCACGCTGAGATTCCCAAGCTGACGCAAACTCGAGGGCCGCTTGTTCATGTCTACCCAGCTCCGTCAGCGCCCTGATTCGATACTCGAGGATCGAAGAATATTGGAGTGGCTCCCACTCACCGATGAGCATGTAGACGGCGTCTCGGCGTGCCAATGATGCCTCGTCTCCTCGCGCAGTCCAATCAGCGACCTGCACCTCCAAACGTTCTGGGCGCCCATCAAGATATTCAGCGACCAAGTACCATCGGATGGAGACATCACTCCACTCGCGATTCAATCGAGACACCCAACCCGCCCACCGACTCGCCCTCCGCAGCCGACCTTGTCGAGCGAGTCTAAGAGCAAAGACGGTTAAGGCCATGGGCAAGATGAGACCAACCCCACTCGCTAAGGCACAGATCCAACATAACCAATTCAGCTCTAGTGACAGACCGAGGCTGCCGGCGATCAGGACGAACACCGCGGCCGGAGGCCAGCGGCGTAGCTCGGCTCCGCGGGATAAAATAATCCCCAGCGCGACAGCGATGCTGAGGATGACGATCAAGAAAAGAGGGGGGAAGGCGCTCAGGGCGAGGTCATCCCGGAGGCCACGCGACCGGTCGTCCACCGATCACGTGTAGATGTAGATGAAAGACTGTTTGGCCCGCACCAGCACCATTATTGACCAAGAGTCTAAAGTCCTCGAGGCCCTCCTGCTTAGCGACGAGCGTAGCGACACGCATGAGGTGCCCAACCAAAGCTTCATCTTCGATCTTCATCTGGTCTAGACGAGGGATCTCTTTACGCGGAATGACCAAAACGTGCGTAGGTGCGACTGGGTTAATGTCCCGAAAAGCGATGCACTGCTCGTCTTCATACACAGTGTCGCTCGGGATCTCCCCGCTCAAGATCTTAGAAAAAATGGTCGACATAGCCTGGCTCCGAATAGACGTCTTCAGACTATGCTACGACAGGGCACCCCTGTCGAAAAGTCCCTAGTCGGTCGCTTCAGAGATCTTTGTGAGGCCTTCATTGAGGAGCTGGATAAACACAGCCCGAGCTAGATCCGCGGTCTCTTTGACCTCGGCATGGCTCAAAGGACTCGAGGATAAACCGGCTGCATAATTGGTGAGACAGGAGATACCCGCGGCTCGCATCCCTGCGTGGTGAGCAGCGATCACCTCACAGACCGTGGACATGCCTACGGCGTCAGCCCCCACGCGACCCAACATTCTAATCTCAGCTGGGGTTTCGTAGCTCGGACCTTTCAGCCCAGCATAGACACCTTCTCTGAGAACAGCCGAATGAGACGCAGCGACCTGACGTAAGAGATCACAAAACACTGGGTCATACGCATCGCTCATGTCAGGGAAACGAGTCCCGAAGCGATCATCATTTGGTCCAGTGAGAGGATTCAGACCTGTCATGTTGATGTGATCAGTAATCAACATGAGTTCACCCGGCGCAAAGTCCGGATGAATGCATCCGGCGGCGTTAGTGAAGACGATGGACTTAACGCCCCATAACCTCAAAGCACGGACGGGGTGAACCACAACTGAGGCTGAGTGCCCCTCGTATAGATGTGCCCGACCGGACATCGCGACGACGCGAGCACCACCGGGACCGATTTGACCGATCACCAGACGCCCTGCGTGTCCTACGACACCAACCCCCGGAAAGCCGGGGATGTCTCCGTATGAGACGATTTGAGAGTCTACCAGTTGCTCAGCGAATGCGCCCAGACCGCTCCCCAAAACAACAGCCACGGAGGGCGCCGCGGAGAGGCTCTTTAGGTGCGCTGCAGCTTCTTCAGCGGCGTCATAAGGTCGTAAATCCATGGCCTAACCGTACCTCTTATCTGTGATGAGTCCATTTTTTGTCTTCCAAAAGGAGATACTACGATGGATGTAGTCATTAGTTACCGGTCGACGGAGCATTGGCCTGGCGATGGTTTAATTGAAGGATCCTTGTATGCAGCATGCCGCCTCAATGATTCTGCTTCGATGGCGTGAAGAACTCGAGGTCTTCTGGGTTCGTCGCCGATCGAACACTTCATTCTTGAGTGGGTTTCACGCGTTTCCTGGTGGCCTCGTGGAAGACGAAGATCATGAAAGTGCTCGCGATGACCTCTGGGCGATCACTTCGGCCGCGATTCGAGAAACTCAAGAGGAGGTCGAAGTTGAGCTCCATAGAGAGCGGCTCGAGTATATCGGCCACTGGATTGCGCCCCCCTATCTGGTCAGGAAGTTTGACACTCATTACTTCGTCTATCGCGAGGGCGAACTGAGCCCTGTCGTGACAGAGGGAAACGAAGAGCTTGACCTGGGTGAGTGGATCCGTCCAAAGACGGCTTTGGCGAGATGGAGGCGCGGTGAAGTTCTCCTAGCGCCGCCAACGCGAGCGATTCTAAGGGCTCTTGACACCGATTCATCTGCGACTCATTTTCCGTTTTTTGGCACATCAGAGGTTATGGGCGACGAACCCACCCTGTCCCCGATCAGGTCGAATCTCATGATGATTCCCCTACGCACTCCGACCTTGCCGCCCGCCACCCACACCAACTGCTACATCATCGGCGAAGAGGCTCTGTTCATCGTCGAGCCGGCTTCACCACATCCCGACGTGATGGACAGCCTCTTCTCGTATCTAGATGAGCGAATCGCTGGGGGTGCTTCGCTGAAAGCCATCTTGCTGACTCATCATCACCACGACCACATCGGCGGGGTCACAGAGATGGTCGCTCGGTACGGACTACCGGTCTGGGCTCACAAAGAGACAGCGAACAGGGTTCCCTTCAAGATAGATCGTGAATTAACGGACGGTGAAATTATTGAAGCTGATCCCAAAGCACTCTGGAGTGTGATCCACACACCCGGCCATGCCCCCGGACATCTCTGCTTTCTTGAGCAGACGACGAAGAGCATGATCGTGGGGGATATGGTCGCTGGCTTGGGCAGTATCCTGGTTGAACCCACGGACGGAGACATGACCGAATATCTAGACAGTCTAGCGCTGATGCGCAGCCTAGAGCCCTCATGTCTTCTGCCAAGCCATGGTCCGCCCATCGGTGGAGCAGATGCAAAGCTCAGTCAGTATATCGATCATCGACTTGATCGAGAGCGCAGCCTCATCTCTGCTCTGAAAAGCGGCGCTGTAGCCACTCAGGACCTCGTTGATTACGTGTATTCAGATGTACCAAAAGTACTCAGAGCGGGGCCTAATGGCGGCCTAGCCGGCTTATCGCTGAGGTCACACCTCAACAAACTCGAACATGAGGGTCGGGTTCAGGTTGTGGGAGATGAATGGCGCTGGCGAGCGTAAGTGTCCACGACTCCTTAAGATGATGGCTTGGGGAGTACCCCCAAGCCATCCTCTGGTCACATGAACAAATTAGCTTAGGTGAATTAAGCGGAGGTCTCCGCCGATTCATCCCCGGCCTTCTTTGAGCGCGTGGCGCGCTTCGGCTTTGCAGCTGCGGCCTTCTTGGCCGGTGCGGCCTTCTTGGCCGGTGCGGCCTTCTTAGCCGGCGCGGCCTTCTTAGCCGGCGCGGCCTTCTTAGCCGGCGCGGCCTTCTTAGCCGGCGCGGCCTTC
>CALELH010000369.1 GCA_937902595.1 uncultured Myxococcales bacterium | reverse complement strand
CAAGGCCTTACGGGACGAAGTGGGTCTGCCGATCCATCTCCACACTCACGACACAAGCGGCAACGGGGTCGCCATGCTGCTGGCCGCAATCGAGAGCGGCGTTGACGCTGTCGACTGTGCGCTATCAAGCATGTCCGGTCTGACGAGTCAGCCATCATTCAATGCCCTGGCCGCAGCCCTCGAAGGCGACGAAAGAGCGCCGCAAATCGACAGCCGTGAGATCCAAGAGCTCGCCGATTACTGGGAGTCTGTCCGGGATATGTATTGGCCCTTCGAGTCGGGATTGAAGTCTTCGACTGCTGAGGTCTACACCCATGAGATCCCGGGCGGGCAGTATTCGAACTTTAGACCACGAGCAATTCAATTGGGTCTGGGTAATCGTTGGAATGAGATTAAGCGAAAATATCGTGAGGTGAATGACGCGCTGGGCGACCTGGTTAAGGTCACGCCGACCTCCAAGGTCGTGGCCGACTTCGCCATGTTCCTCGTCCAGAACGATCTTGAGATCGGACAATGCATCGAGGAGGCCCATCGACTCGATTTTCCACAGTCCGTCGTAGACTTTATGGCGGGTCGGCTAGGTCAACCATACGGTGGATTTCCCGAGGCCTTACAGACGGCGGTCCTTGGCGGCGAGACGCCGCTCACAGGGCGCGTAGGCGAGAGCCTCGCAGACCATGACTTTGAGGCTGCCGCGCGCAAGCTGAGAGACACGCTGCAACGGGAACCAAGCGAGGAGGTGCTGCTCTCTGACGCCCTCTATCCGAAGGTCTTTGATGAGTACTGGGCCTTCCGAAAAGAGTACGGACAGATTACTCACCTCCCCACACCCGCGCTCCTCTACGGTCTGGAGGTTGGTGAGACAGTCTTGATCGAGATCGAAGCCGGAAAGACGCTGGTAGTTAAGCTTATGGCGGTGGGTGGTCTCAACGAAGATGGATCACGGAACGTCTACTTCGAGCTGAATGGACAAGCGCGCGAGGTCGCCGTCATCGACGTCACGGCGAGCGAAGACATCGAGACTCGACCGAAGGCCGTGCCGGGACAGCCTGGCCACGTGGGCGCGAGCATGCCGGGTAAGATCATCTCCGTCTCTTGCGCTGTAGGCGATCACGTCAGTCCCGGGGATACCCTACTCGTCGTCGAGGCGATGAAAATGGAGACCTCAATCTCCCCTAACATTGCGGGAACTGTCAGCGAAATCGTGGTGAGCGAAGGCGAGAAAGTACAGGCTGGCGACCTCCTCGTGTCCATCGACCCCGATTGAAGATGACCGTCACCTGCGCGCGGCCCTTGCGCGCACCCGCGATGCGCTGGCAGGATGAGCCGGAATGAACACCTGGATACGACTTGCTTAAGCTGCTCTCCAAACAGCTCACTCACCCTGCGCTTCTGATCGCGCTCGTCTGCCTGATGGGCTCCATGGATGCCGCCTGGGCCGAGACCGACCCCAGCTTGAAGAGCCTCGTTAGTTTTTTTCATAGTATCAATTTT
>CALELH010000368.1 GCA_937902595.1 uncultured Myxococcales bacterium | reverse complement strand
CAGCTGGGGGGGAAGGGGAAGAAGAGGCCTGGGTCGGAGTCATGGTTGCCTGACAAAAGCACAACGCGAGTACCGCTCTCGACTAGCTCTGCGAGCTTTCGTAATGCAGGAAAGAGCGGGGAGAAGATCACCGAACGGTAACCGAGCCAGATATCGAAGACATCGCCGACGAGGTAAAGAACCTCGGCGTTCCCCTTAATAGAGTCCCAAAAGGCGAACAGGCGTTGGGAGCGCTCCTCGTTAGGGTCGCATAGATGCAGATCGCTCATGAAGTAGTGTGGCCTCATCGCTGTCGCTTGGCCTTCCGGAGGTGTCTCTGAATCTTGTATGACCGTCTCCGGTCATTGGGGCTGAGCTTTATACCTTCATTGAGCGCATCTTCTGTTGAGCCGAGCGCTTGGAGGCGACAGACCTCGGACTCATCGGCAGGGAGCCCCTGTTGTGTCTGAATTCGATGCAGAGCGCGACAGCTGGACGCGAGTCTCAGGTGGTTCTCCGCCAACTCGAAGTGATGGTCAGGTTCCGTCGGATCCTTATGGGCGCGGATGGTCAATTCACTGAGATAGCCGTTCAGGACGACTACGCTCTCCTGATAGAGCTCAAGCGCGTCCTCACCACGACCCAGTCGCTCATATATCTTCCCGAGTTGAACTCTTCGGGCGGGCCGGTCCGACATGAGGCTGTTCGCCAATATATAGCGTTCGGCCGCCTCTTCGTATTGACCTCTCCGTTTCAGATCACCACCCCACATCCGGTAGTAATCGTATGCTGAATCGGCGGCGTAGACCGTCGTCGTCATCGCGACGGCAGCGAGAATATTCCCACCGACGGCCGTCCACAGAGTCTGTCGGTGGGAGGAACGGTAGATACTCAGCCCTGCGAAGAGCGCGATCAGTGTGCCTGCGACATATGAGGATTCAAAGGGTAGGGGAGCAGTGATCAGCCCACATCCTATCGCGACGAAGACCACGAGGAACCAGATACTCGCGCTGCCCGTTGGAGACCGGGCGTCGAGAGAGGCAATATACGTAGACACCTCCCTCAATCCGTCCAGCCGGCGCCACAGCGCAGCGGGAGACAGCAAGATGAGGTCGATAGCGATCATGTAGTAGGAGAAGAGCTCGATGTCGAAGCCAAGGACCTCTACGCCGATATGAAACCAGGGGACGATCAGTAAGCCGAGGATGCGAAGCTTCGGGATCAGGAAGACGAGCGCTGCGAAGAATTCTCCGAGCATGGTCATCCAAGCGGCCGCTCGATAACTCTCCCCCGCGGCCCATCCAAAGCGAACGTCAACGCTCCCCATAAAGCTACGAACACTCGGCTCGCTGGTCACCTGGTCCATGGTGATCCCCGACAGCCAGGTGGGGTCGCATTTTGTGACCGCGGTCCAGAAGTACAGGAGGGCGAGCTGGACGTAGACCAAGCGTATCGCCCAGTGCCACCGGCCGCCTGAGCTCTCGTCGTCTACATCCTGCTCTACTTCGCTAGACTCCGGTTCGCCAGTCTGTGCGCGGGACCAGAGACTATCAGGCGCAAAACAGCTGATGGTCATGAGTAACGCCACCAGGTAGTGGTGTTGATAGCTGTCAGCTTGGCTCCATAAGTAGATACCGAAGTAGCCGATGGTCGACATGACCATCGAGAGCCGCACTGAGATTCCGAGAGCCGCGCGCAGGGCGAAGAAGCCGGTGATCAAGACCCCTGCGCTGATGATCGCTGGAGTTGGAACGGGGAGCATCGCGTCGAGGATCCCCACCTGGGCGACGTTAAAGTCACCGGCGCCGTATCGTGATGCGTGGTGCAGCATGACCGACCACAGATCAAAGGCGACGAGGCCAAAGAGCGCCCAGCGCAGCGCGAGGAGACGGGTGTATGAGACCTCGTCTTCGAACCAAAAACGATCCCAAGCTTTGCTTAGCCGATCCACTAGGCACCTCCATTACAGAGGTTGCGGTGCCGGGGTACCACATCTACTCGGCAGCGACTGCGATAGCAGGTCTCGATGTCATCATCACCGCAATCGGCCTGAAAACACGCACCGGGATCATCGCAAACTCGAGAGGCAGAATATCCATCCGGTATGCCATCCCCATTTGCGTCGCGCTTATCGGCGCAGACGCCCAGGAGCACAGCGTCTGGAGGCGTGCAAGTGAGCATCATTCTTATGTCGGGGCTCAGGTTCGTGGCGCGCGCTTCATCGCAAAACTTGGCCGCGACCTTCTCGACGACTGCGGGCCGAGCGCGCTTGAGGAGGTTGATCCAAACGATGTGCATTCGCCTCCCGAGGCGCAGCTCCTCCTCGGCGCCGCTCGTAGCGTCAAACACCTTCACTTGGCAGCGGGCCATACGCACTGGTGAGAACATCCGCCATGCAAAGCGCTCGTCGAAGGCGTTGTCTCCCAAATAGTAGGAGAGTGGGAGCGCGATCTGGATCGCGATAAACACGATGATCAGTAGGCTCGACCACTTGTTTTTTTGAGAATCCGGCGCCATGTTCGGCAGGGTGCCGGGGACGCGCCTGGATTGCAACTGCTGCTCAGGAAAGAGTGTCTCGGTAGGACGCTGCGGTGGCTCAGTCAGGTCGATCCGTGAGGCATTCGCCGCCCTCGTTCTCCGGCTTGCAGCACTCTGTTCCAGACTCCAGACAGCGCGTGAATGGTTCGAAGCATCCAAAGTCTTCCACGTTAACGTCCATTCTATTGTTTCGGCAGAGTCGACATTTTCCGTTTTGGCACGAGACGAGATCTCCATCAAATGCGTCGGAGCATTGGGGACCGGAGTTGCATGAGACGCATCGTCTGTTCTGATCACAGATCTTGTAGAGATTGGGCCGTTCGAGGTCCGTATAGCAATCTCTCGACTCTAAGCAGCCTACACATACTTGACCATCTAAACAGCGTCCTGGTCGTCCATCGATGATTAGGTCTGAACAGCCTCGGTGATCTATAGGGTCGCAGGACTGGCATTCGCCTGCGACGCAGAGGAGCCCCTCGCAGTCGTCGTCAGCTTGGCATCCGTCTTCGATACAGACGCGGCGCACTGGATCACAGACCTGATCTTCCCCAGGGCATGTGCCGGGATCGTTGGGTACACATTCGCTGCATGCGCCGTTTACGCAGAAACGCCCGAGCCCACAATCTTGATTCTGGCGGCAGACCCCACAGACGTGGGGACCGTTCACCACGGCCACGCAACCCTGGGTCGGTTGATCCACACATGGAATCGCATCTTGTGGGGAGCACTCGGCGCAGCGACCATTGACACATTCGGTGAGCCCCGCGTCCTGCCAGACTCCATCGCATTCGGAGTCGCGGGTGCATCGGTCACACAGCCGGTCTTCATTGCACACCGGCGTACCCGCACCACCATTTGAACAGCCCAAATTATCGTCGCGATTACAGTTAACACAGCGTCCACTCACGCAGATGTCGCCATTGGGGCAATTGTCACCCGCTCGGCACGCGCGACACTCACCGTCTCGATCACAGATCGGCTGAACACCAGAGCAGCCTTCATGAGAGATGGGGCTACAGATCAAGCATGCCCCGGTCGCCTCTGGGCTCACTAGAGGAGAGGTGAGGCCGCAATAGTTGAGGCGGCCATCTCGACGGTTACACTCACCGTCATCGTTGCAGGCGCGGCAGCGGCCGTTCGCGCAGAATGGTGTGGGGCTCGCTTCTACACACCCTTCACTTGTCGTATTGACGCACTCGCCGCATCCACCGGACTCAAGGCAATAAGGCGTGGCGCCTCCGTTGATCTCGCTGCATTGATTATTGGCGGCATTACACGGGCCGCAGGACTCGGTCCCGGCATCACAGATCGGCGCCTCTGCGACTGGATTACAGCCCCGGTGAGTCGCCGGATTACAGCCGCTACAGCTTCCATCATCTAGGCAGACCGCGTTCGAGCCCTCGGGCCCACATTCGGCGTCGCGCACGCAGCCTCTGCAGGGGGAGTCAGTCGCGGTCGTCTCATCACAGATAGGCTGAGCCGCTGACCCACACCCTAAGCGTAGATCGCCCTGATTACAGCCCCCACAGCGACCATCGATACACACTCGACGACCTTGAATTCCGTAGGTCGCGCACTCATCGTTAGAGGAGCAAGGGACGCATTGGTTGCCATCGGAAGAACAAACGGGTCGCGCCAAATCAGGACATCCTCGATATGTCGCGGGGTCACATGCGCCGCATGCCCCGGTGCTTAAGATGCACAACCCACCCGGGCATTCCCCATCACCAAGACACTGCCGGCATTCTCCGGTCGCGACGTTACAGACGGGCTGGGTTGGGCTGCCCACGCAGTCTGCGTTGTCCTGGCAGGCCCGGCAGCCCTCAATCTCATCGATTTGACCATCACAGTCATCATCGGCGCCATTACACGCCTCGAACACTGGGGTGTCTGGCACGCAGGTGATGGCGCCTTCTTGGCATTCAAAGTGACCCGGCAGCATGCACTGGGGTACTCCGTAGTCGCAGGGCTCGATGGTGAGATTTGTCTGTTCGTCGGTTGATCCATCACAGTCATTATCCGCGCCATCACATCGCTCGCCGAAGTTTACGCCCGACGTCGCCGAGGCTTCTGTTTGGCAGCCTGAAGGTGATGCGCTGAAATCGATCACCGTCGGTTGAGTGTCATTGACCCCGGCGGTCACTGGTCCCAAGCGGAGGGCGCACCGGGAGACTGCGTTACAGCGCGTATCGGGGGCGAGACCTTCGCAGAGCGGGGGTAAGCCGGCACGGGAAAGGAAAAAGATTGAGGTCGCGACGGTCGTACCGCCTGAGAAGACAACGGGCGCCTGAGTACTCAAGGCCAGCCGGCCGTTATCCCAGCGCGCCGGCTGTATCTGAATAGACCCGGTCGTGAGCTGCTCGAAGACGACACAAGCGTTGACTGGCCCGCTGTCAGAGTCCAAGCGGTCAAGGTTCGCCCGGCAGCCATCGGAGATCCCTT
>CALELH010000367.1 GCA_937902595.1 uncultured Myxococcales bacterium | reverse complement strand
GTGTCAGAACCGATGAACGCCCCGGCGCCAATATCGGTCTTGAACTTACGGTAGCCATCGTAATTACACGTGATGGTCCCCGCACCGATGTTGGCCGCCGCGCCAACTCGGGCGTCACCAATATAGCTCAGATGGCTCGCCTTAGCCCCTGGCTCAAGGTGCGCCTTTTTGGTCTCGACAAAATTACCGACCTTCACATCCTCGTCCAAGACGGTGCCCTCACGAAGGCGAGCGAAGGGCCCTACTTGGCATCTATCGCCAACGTTCGCACTCTCTAGATGGGAAGCCGCCTTGATACGCGTACCCTGCCCAATCCGTGAGTCTAAGATACGAGTCCCCTGCTCTACATAGCAGCCATCGCCAATCTGGGTTTCTCCCAACAGGGCAACCCCCTGCTCGATGACCGTGTCCTGACCCACGATGACGCCATCGTGAAGAAAGAGTGACTCTGGATCATTGAGCGTCACCCCCCCTCGCATCAAGCCATCTCTCAAGGCCTTCTGCTGCCGTCGCTCAGCCGCGGCCAAGTCGATTCGATCGTTGACGCCACCAGCCAAGGGCGCCTCATCACCTTCAAGCAACGTTACGCTCACCGGCAGATTACTCTGAGCTGCCGAAGCCACGATGTCCGTTAGGTAATATTCCCCCTGCGCGTTCTCAGTGCTGAGGGTATCCAGGGTCGAGAAGAGATGCTCGGAGTCCACTCGATAGACACCCGCGTTGACCTCGTCTATGGACAGCTGATCCTTGGAGCAATCAGCAGCCTCCACGATCGCCCCAAGAGAGCCTCGACTATCACGAACCAAGCGACCATAGGCCGCGGGTTCCTCAAGTCGCATGCCCAAAACAGCCACGACGGCATCGCCAGCGTCCTCGTCCAGCCTGCGAATCACATTCGTCGGTAAAGTAGGGACATCGCCGCTCAAAATAAAAATATCACCGGAGAAGCCATCGAGCGCTTCACGTGCACAGAGAACAGCATGCGCCGTCCCGAGTTGCTCCGTCTGAAGCGCGCCAGTGATGGGCGCTCCCGGAAACGCCTGACCTAGATAGGCCTCAACCGCGTCAGATTGATGACCGAGGACAACGACGACCTTCTCCGCTCCCAGGTCCAGCGCCGAACGCACCGGGTAATGAATCATTGGTCGACCAGCGACAGGATGAAGAACCTTCGTCACCGAAGACTTCATCCGCGTCCCTTTGCCCGCCGCCATAATTACAACTGCCTTTGCGCGCGCCAAGTGCATCTCCTTGAATAGAGGTCCAGCCGATATGCCCTGGCCTACGGCGACCTGTCAATGGTCGATCCGCTCGTTGTGCCCACGGGCGCGACGTCGGCTGACACACCAAGCCCGCTCAAGCGCCCGCGACCGTGAGTTAATCTCCGTCCGACAGGGTTCGTTCATTGAGTGAGACATGCTGAATAATGGGTCTACGGAACCCCTGAATATAAAAAGGTTATTTTGCCGTAAATCTGCTGGTGAGTAGGCTTTAAAACGTCCGAGACTATTCGGAAATGGTCGATCCTAGGCATCCAGGTGTGCTATTGCCCCCCTCCGGGCCACTCGTTAGACTTGAAGGTCACTGGGGTGCGCCGGGGGTAAAAGAGTGATTACACACTCTGGCACCTGTACTTACGGAACCCGAGACAGCAAACCTTGAGTCGTTTTTTGGCGAGCGTCAAAGAATACGGGTCAGGTATAGTTGAGGGCGCCAAGTCCAAAGCGAGCAGCCTAGATGGCGGCGCCTTGGCCCGATGAGCATCAGAGAATAAACACATTGAATCGGGGCACATTCGTTTGTGTCCCAGCTGGGTGACCAGCCGAGATTTTGAGCGGAGGGGATTATGTCGATCAAATCGGACAAGATCTGGATGGATGGGCGACTCATAGATTTTGAGGACGCCAAGGTTCACGTTCTGACGCATACGCTGCACTATGGTTACGGTGTATTCGAGGGTATTCGGGCCTATAAGCGCGAAGACGGTGAGAGCCACATTTTTCGTCTCTCCGAGCACATTCGGCGGCTCTTTGAGAGCGCGCATATTCTAGGGATTGAGATCCCTTATTCTCGCGGCGATCTGATCGAAGCGTGCGAGCTGACACTCAAGGCAAATAACTACACCCAAGGATACCTTAGGCCGATCGCCTTCTTGGGAAGTGAAGCGATGGGCTTAGGTGCTTTGAATAATCAGGTCCATGTCGCCATCCCATCGTGGCAGTGGGGTGCGTATCTGGGTGATGAAGGCCTCACTCAAGGGATTCGCGCTAAAGTCAGCTCCTTTAACCGCATGCACGTCAACGTGAACATGGTTAAGGGAAAGATTTGCGGACAGTATGTCAATTCTGTCATAGCAAAGCGCGAAGCGATGAACGCCGGCTACGACGAAGCCATCATGCTCGACACGAATGGCTATGTATCTGAATGTACAGGTGAAAACATCTTCATGGTGAGAAACCAGAAGATCGTGACGCCACCGTACGGCTCAGGAATCCTCGGTGGAATCACGCGAGAGAGCCTCCTACAAATCGCCCATGACCTCGGTGTCGCGGTTGAAGAGCGAATGATCACCCGGGACGAGCTCTATGTGGCTGACGAGATCTTCCTTTGTGGCACCGCAGCGGAGGTAACTCCAGTTCGAGAAGTGGATGACAGGCGTATAGGGAATGGCCGCCCTGGCGAGATTTCCTCAATGATTTCGAGGACATTCTTTGATGTAGTCAAGGGAACCTCCCCTGCCCACCCTGAGTGGCGCCACCCCTACACGGTGTAATCTCCGCCGTATTTGGCACAGCCCATGCAGTTAGTGTCCTCCTGTTTAGAGCAGTTCAGGAGACCAACGTGCAGCGAACAACCGACCTCATTCGGGCCCTCGAGTACCACCGAGCGCAGAATCTAATTCAACGCCAGCCTAAGCCTGACCGGCCTTCCATCCCCCTCCTACTCTCTTGGATACATCACGACAACATGCTGGAGGGGCGTCCATTTCGTACGGAAGAGATCGCGCAAGCACTCAAGGATCAAGACGTTGAGGTCGTAAAATACCTGCACCCCTTGATGCAACGAATCCGGCGCTATCGAGACGCGATCCTCATGGTCTGGAACGCATCCCATGAGGGCGCTCATCGCATCCGTGTAGATACGCTCAAGCGTATCCACCGAACCATCACTCCGGATCCGCGTGATCGCGGAGGACTCTTCAGAGTCTCCTCACCCGTGCATCGCGACTATTTCCAGACGATCTGTTCAGCTGACAAGGTGCAATACAACCTGCGTAAGGTCTTGGAGTTCGTTCAAGACGAGTTTGACAAGGCATGTGATCCCATTCGGTTCGCCGCGGAGGCGCATCACAAGCTCATGCATGTGTATCCGTTTCGCAGAAATCCCGGGACGACGGCCCGACTCTTCACAAATCTGATACTCATGTCACGGGGATATCCCCCCGCGATTATTCCAGCCCACCAACGCGACGCCTATTATAAAGCCTTGAATCATCCGGAGCCCGACCAGCTCGCGAAGGTGTTCTCAGAAGCTGTCTCAGTATTGCTTGAGCGCTCAAGAACGCCGCTGGGACTGATTGAAGCACGAGGCTAGCGCAGACCAGATCGAGCGCAGGTGGCCAAGCAGAGATTAATCATCAAAGGGTATATAGCGAACGCCTAGCGTAGCCGAGCCGAAGGCGTCTTGTGTTTTGCCACGAGTAATCCCTGCCGCTCGAGTGCCGATCCCTTTAAAATTGATGAACCGGTAATCATACTCGACGTCCATCTGAAGCGACCACGGACCGCCGATGTGTACGACTCCCATGACCCCTGCCCCAAAGTTATAAAACCCCTTCGGGTCGCCCGTATCGGCAGGCTGCTCTCTCACGAAGAACGGAAGACCGATGTGAGCTGTGGTCCGAATCCATAATGACGAATTGATGGGGATCGTTATGAATGTGTGGGCTTCGGGTCCAATGATCATGCGATCGATCATGACGGCGGGCCTCTGCTCCTGAACAAACTGATAAAACAGCCGGCCACCAAAGCCGAGCCCGCCCGCGAGCGCGTCACTTGCTGGTCCCGAGAACCATCGATACCGAACACCAAAGCGTGATTGGGCGAGATTATAATCAATCTCGTGACCGAGGACATCCGCGATCTTGGCGCCTGAACCAATGGACACCCGCCCGAAGAGCCCCATGGCCTCACTGGGCCAGAGATCTCCTCCGACAACAAGCGCAGGTAATGCCGTCAGTTCAATGTCTGATTCAGCGGTGCCCGTTCGCAGTCCGAGTTGGCCAGAGATAACCTGCGCACCAAATAGAGCGCCTTGACGCAACCTTTGGGTGTCCAAAGCAAAGCTTGAATCGCCTGCGAGACTCGATGTTGAGCTCAAGCACAACAGCACTATGGGAATCAGCCGTGACATCTCCCTCCAT
>CALELH010000366.1 GCA_937902595.1 uncultured Myxococcales bacterium | reverse complement strand
GCTTGTGAAGCGCGTTGGAGTCAACACCACCTGAGAGGATCTTGCCTGACGGTGGCACGACTGTGTTGTACGCACGGGCCAGACGAGTGATCGAGTCGAGGAGGATGACGACATCCTTCTTGTGCTCAACGAGTCGCTTGGCCTTCTCGATGACCATCTCTGCGACCTGTACGTGACGCTGTGCGGGCTCATCGAAGGTTGAACTTACCACCTCACCCTGGACTGACCGCTCCATGTCGGTCACCTCTTCGGGGCGCTCATCGATGAGCAGCACGATCAAGTAGGTGTCGGGGTGGTTATGGACGATGGCGTTTGCGATGTTCTGGAGCAGCACGGTCTTACCGGCGCGGGGAGGAGAGACGATCAGCGCGCGCTGACCCTTTCCTACCGGGCACAGGAGGTCGACGATGCGTGTGCTGTAGTTCTTT
Organism: uncultured Myxococcales bacterium; assembly: GCA_937902595.1. Lineage (GTDB taxonomy): Bacteria > Myxococcota_A > Bradymonadia > UBA7976 > UBA1532 > UBA1532. The sequence continues at coordinate 7,487 of CALELH010000366.1, read as the reverse complement.
GGGTGATACTCCATAACCAATCGCTCATCTGGATAGAGCGGAGTGAGGTTATCAAAGAGAATCTTTCGCTTAGTCGCCTCGGGCTCCTCGAAGTTGATGGTCTCAACCTTGAGCAACGCGAAATAACGCTCGCTGTCCTTTGGGGGGCGAATCTGTCCGGCGACGGTGTCACCGGTGCGTAGGCCAAAGCGTCGGATTTGCGAAGGAGAGACGTATATGTCGTCTGGCCCAGGCAGGTAATTGTAGTCCGGAGCGCGCAGAAAGCCGAAGCCATCGGGGAGAATCTCAAGGACGCCCTCACCGAAGATAGGCTCATTCTTCTTTGTTTGCTCGTTGAGCAGCGCGAAGATGAGCTCCTGCTTACGGAGTCCAGCGGAGTTTTCAATCTCCATATCTCGGGCCATAGCCGCGAGTTCTGCGATCTTTAGTTGCTTCAGCTCTCGAAGATTCATATTTCCCCTTTTTTTTCACCACCCGCTGAACAAGAAAATGCTCAACGATAGGTACCTGATTCCAAAAATTCTTAGGTGGACAGGTCGACGCGGGAGGTGGGTCAGTTTCCTTGAACAGTTACCTGATAAATTAATGGCCTGATGGCCGACGAAAGCGGCGGAAAACTATCTATTGTGCCCCATACTGTCAAGTTGTTTGCTTACTTTCCTATGGTGATGATGGTTGAGCCTGAGTAGGGTGCGCGCTGAATAGTGGGTGGATAGCCGATGAATCGTCGACGTCTAGAAGAGATATTGGGCGCCCTCAGCGCGGGCGAAATGAAGACTGAAGAGGCGCTTCAGCGTATCCGAGACGAGCGTGTCGCCGATCTGGGCTTTGCCAAAGTGGACCTCGACCGCGGCCGGAGACGAGGGGTCCCCGAGGTCGTCTTCGGTCAAGGCAAGACGCCCGAACAGATCGCTGAGATCATCCAGGCGTTGAGAGCCAACGGCCAGAGAGCTTTAGCGACGCGAGTCGACTCATCGGTAGCTCAGGCCGTGCTGGACTTATGTCCGGACCAACCCCTGATTTATGACGGCGTGGCGCGCTGCCTTTATACCGAAGCCGAGGTCACAGATATGGGCGCGGGCACCATCTTGGTGATCTGCGCCGGAACGAGCGACCTGCCAATCGCCTCGGAGGCTGCTCTAACCGCTCGGCTCTGTGGGAACACCGTCGCGACACTAACGGATGTTGGAGTCGCGGGTTTACACCGTCTCTTGGGCCATCTAGACACGATTAGAGCAGCGAACGTCATCATCGTATGTGCCGGAATGGAGGGCGCGCTGCCGAGCGTGGTAGCCGGTCTTGTATCGAGACCGGTCGTCGCCGTCCCAACGAGTGTCGGCTATGGGGCGAGCTTTGAGGGGATGACGGCGCTGCTCAGCATGATGAACAGCTGCTCCGCGGGGGTGACAGTCGTCAACATCGATAACGGCTTCGGAGCAGGATATGCAGCTTCGGTGATCAATCGGAGACTGTCTTCATGAGTGAGCGGGTTCTTTATTTCGATTGCTTCAGCGGCATCGCTGGCGACATGACCCTCGGGGCGCTCATCGACCTTGGGCTCGACGTCAATGAGCTTAAATCTGCCCTCGAGAGCCTTCCAATTGACGGTTGGACTCTTGACGCGAGCGTCGGTCGTCAGATGGGACTCCGCGGGGTTGATGTCCAGATCCGTGTAAACGGTGAGGTCGAAGGACCTGCTGTTCCGGGAGACTCTGACGAGGTTGGGCCTGATCATGGACACGGTCATCACGGCGTAATTCACGAAGATGAGCACCACGATCCTGAGAGCCACTCGCATCAAGGGCATAGGCATTATGCAGAGATCGCTGAGATCATCCGAGGGGGGGATCTGCCTGCGGCGGTGGTCGACAGAGCGCTCTCCGCATTCGAGGTTATCGCGAAGGCTGAGGCTCGAGTTCATGGGGTGTCGATAGAAGATGTACATTTTCATGAGGTCGGCGCCGTCGACAGCATCATCGACATTTGCGGTGTGGCCTGGGGACTAAATGCTCTAGGCGTTGACCGAGTTGAGAGCGCCCCCTTGCCGATGGGGCGAGGGTTCATTCGCTGCGCTCACGGTCGTGTCCCGCTGCCAGCTCCAGCCACATTAGAGATCTTGAGAGATATAGAGATCGTCGACTCCGGTCTCGACCGAGAGCTGGTGACGCCAACCGGCGCGGCCTTCATTAAGGCGTGGGGCACTCGCGTCGGCCCAATGCCCAACCTAAAGATTGAAAGCGTTGGTTGGGGCATGGGTGACGCTCGGTTTCCTGACCGACCGAATATGTTGAGATTGGTCATGGGTGTTCGAGCATCTGCCTCTCCGTCATGCGAGGTGGTGGAGACCAACGTGGATGACATGAGCCCAGAGGTCGCGGGCTATCTTCTAGAGAGACTCTTCGACGCCGGCGCGCTGGATGCGTGGTTTGTTCCCGTTCAAATGAAGAAGAATCGTCCCGGTGTTACGGTCTCAGCGCTGGTCGAGTCGAATCGTCGTAGAACTATAGAGGACGTTCTGCTCACCGAATCTTCAGCGATCGGCGTTAGGCATTATGCGGTTGACCGTACAACGCTAGAGCGCGAGCAGGTCTGGACGGAGACCCCTTGGGGGCCTGTGCCACTTAAAGCCGCCTCTAGAGAAGGGCAGATCGTCAATATTGCCCCTGAGTACGAGGCCTGCGCAGAGATCGCTCGGGCCACGGGCGTCCCGTTGAAGACGATCTTTCAGTACGCGATCGCCGGATACTATGACTTAAATGAGGCGGACGATGGACCTCTTTGAGCATGCGGACAGCTCAGACCCGAACCGGCGGCCACTCGCGGACGCTGTTCGACCGTCGGATCTAGAGGGGTATTTCGGACAGAAGCATGTCATTGGGGAGACGACGTTTCTCAAGAGAGCCATCGAGTCAGATCGTTTGGGTAGCATGATCTTCTGGGGCCCTCCGGGATCGGGCAAGACCACTCTCGCGAGAGTGATCGCTCAGACGACTGAGCGTTGGTTTGAGCCCTTCTCAGCAGTTCTTGGTGGTGTCAAAGAGATCCGCGCCATCGTTCAAGCAGCGAAAGAGCGCCGCCGGCTCCATGGGCGCCAGACGGTCTTGTTTATCGATGAGATCCACCGGTTCAACAAGGCTCAGCAGGACGCCTTATTGCCCCACATAGAGGATGGCACGCTCATCCTCATTGGGGCGACGACAGAGAACCCAAGCTTTGAGGTGAACTCAGCCATCTTGAGTCGTGCGCGTGTCGTGGTTTTGAAGGCGCTCGAATCTCCAGATGTGGAGGCGCTGCTGCGCCGCGCATACGAGCACCCGGTTCGGACCGCGCGCTGGCCCGATGCGAGGGTCGAAGATGAGGCCATCACCGCGATCGCCGACGCGGCAGATGGAGACGCCCGTCGCGCTCTAAACGCACTAGAGACTGCGCTCAATTACGGTGGTTCAGTGGGTCGAGATACGGTCGTTGAGGTGATGGGTCGGAAGGTGCTCAATTATGACAAGGCGGGCGATGGACACTATTACGTGATCAGCGCCTTCATTAAGTCCATGAGAGCGACGGATCCCGATGCTGCGGCGTATTGGCTAGAGCGTTTGATCCAAGCGGGTGAAGATCCGCTCTTCGTCTTGAGGCGGATGGTGATCTTCGCGAGCGAGGATATCGGTCACGCAGATCCTCAGGCGCTCCACCTTGCTATGGCTGCCACAGACGCGTTTCGTCTTATCGGCATGCCGGAAGGCATGTATCCCCTGATGCAATTGGCGACCTACCTCGCGACCGCGCCGAAGAGCGACACGGTCAAGAGGACGATTCAGACGGCTCGTCAGGCTGTTGAGCAGCACGGAAACTTGCCGGTACCGAAGCACATACGAAATGCGCACACAAAGCTGATGAAGAGCTTGGGGGATGGAGCCGGGTACCGTTACCCCCACACCGCGCCTGGACATTTCAATGGTCAGCGGGGTATGCCCGAGGGCCTTGAGGGGCTGACTCTGTTCCAGCCGTGCGATCAAGGGATGGAGATTCAATTCAAACAGCGACTTGAAGCGCTTCGAGGAGCCCGCTCCGACGAGTAATCGGCCGCGAAGTTCTATGGGTGCGGTGACCTTGGTGGTGCGACACCCATCATGCGATCGATCTGTGTCTGTACGTCCTTAGCGGTCCAACCGCTCTTGTCCATGTAATCGGGTCTCGCTCTCAGCACAGCGCGGAAAGCGTCTAGCGCTGCTTTGCTCTTGGCGTCGCTCTTAGGCTTACTGCGGACGAGGCCGAGCGCTCTCAGGAAATGAGCCTCCGCGTCTTGAGAGTCGTTCATCTCCTCAATGATGCGCACCGCGTAATCTGGGCGACCAAGTTGAATGAGGACCCTCGCATAAGCGCGCTTTAGATCGGCGCGGTCGGGCCACTTCTTTACGGCTTGGTAGAGGAGCGTCTCTGAGACTAACCAGGCTTGCCCATCGAGGAGGAGTTCCGACATCGTGAGCACGAGGGCGGGGTTCATCGTCTCTACGTTCATCCGATGGGGATTCTTCTTGAGAAAAGTCACGAGCGCCGCCGGGTCGCGAGCGATATCTTTCGCTTTGGGGGCGGCTGTCTGTGCGCTCGTCGCCGATGCCGTCATGGGCACGAGCTTGGTGCTCGCGGGCATAGCTCCCTTGACACCCAGAGAGGATTCCTTGGCCCAACTGCTCCCGCAGAGGATGAGGATCAACCCGGGTAGCGCTCGATATGTCCAGAGTCTTCGCATCGTCTCAGCATCATTTCGACGGTCTCTGTTAACCCAAACGGGATGAGGTCCGGAGCGACCTCTGACCAGGGTTGTAACACAAAGCGCCGTAGGTGCAGACGAGGATGTGGCAAATTGAGGGTACCAAAGGTACCGGCCACACGAGGCCAACACAGGAGGTCTAAGTCGAGGAATCGGGGTCCCCACCGTGTCTCCTGGGATCGATCGCGTCCCCCAGCAGCCTCCAATTCGTGCAAGAACGTCATCATCTCGATCGGGTCATCTACGTGTGCCTTTAGGCCGACCACTTGATTTAGAAATCTCGGCTGGTCTCCGAGGCCCCAGGGCTCGCTTATGTACCGGTCGCTCACTGTCAGGGGAGCGCTGGAGACGTTCGAGAGTGAGCGAAGGGCCTCATCACAGGTGTGATGAACGTCACCCAAATTACCGCCCAAACCGACCCATACTAGATCATCTGCGTGAAGGTGTTTCATAAGCGTCTCGGAGTTTTTCACTGGTCGATTCAGTTGACAAGTTCTGTATTGGCTGAATACCGTGCCCGCCCAGTCAGTCTGGGCACAGAGGAGATTATGCGATGACTATGTTGACACTCATGCTGACGCTTGTCTTAGCGAGCCCTGCTTTGCCGGGCGTAAACACCGCTGGGATCGATAATAAACAGAGCGAGGCGCTGTCCGCTCTCTTTCAAGACGCTGTCTGTCCGTGTTCACCGCAGGAGAATGTCTTGCAGTGTATCCAGAAGCGTTCTTGTCCTGCGGCTACTGAGTTGGGCAACTTTGGAGCGGACCAGTTTCGTAAGGGTCTCTCCAATGAGCAGGTTATGGAGTCGATCGTACGGCGCTACATTGAGAAGTATGTGCGCTATAAGTTCGACGTGAACAACTCACCCCGGAAGGGCGCGAAATCTCCCAAGGTCACGATCGTTGAGTTTGCCGACTTTGAATGTCCTCACTGTGCTGAAATGCGCAACATCTTGAATGAGATCGTTAAGGCGAACCCCAAGGATGTAGCAGTTGTCTTTAAGCAGTTTCCACTTCCGCATCATGCTCACGCAGATGGGGCTGCTCGAGCGGCGCTCGCCGCGGCGCGCCAATCAAAATTCTGGCAGATGCATGACATGCTCTTCATGAATCAGGGTCGTCTGGGACCCGACAAGTTCACTCAGTTCGCTAGAGAGCTCGGTATGAACGTCGACCGCTTCAAGAAGGACATGAATGATGAGGCCCTCTACGGGCAGATCGCGAGTGACCGTAAGGAAGCCATCCAGGCCAATATTACGGGTACTCCAGCGGTCTATGTGAACGGCCGAATGTTCATGGGAGGAATCAGCAAAGACAAGCTGAAGGCTCTGGTTAAGCGTGTTCTGAGCGAAACGCGTTAAGGGAACTCTCTATTCTTGAGCGGTGCTCGGTAGTTCATTCACCCAGCGTACGAAGAGCCGTCTTTCAGTATCACTGAGCACCTTCATATCACCACGAACCTGTGGGTAGTCGGGCAGTATTCTCTGGATGAGATAGCTCTCAAGAGGGCGTCCAGGGACGACCAGGCGTCCACCGCTCTGTCTTTGGCTTGGCTGACCGATCAGCGTCTCAGCGGACAGCTCAGGGAAAGTGGCGGGCTCTGGGCCGTGGCAACTGCAGCTTGCCTCGATGATGGGCTTCAGATCTCGCTCAAAGTCGACTTTATTGGTCTGGTCCAATACATCTTCCGATTGGGTGACGCGGAACTCTATGGTGTGCTCGTCCTCGAGCTCGCTGCCATCTAGAGCTGTCAAGGCGCCAGGTTTAATCGTCAGCGAATATCTAAGTCCGACCCTCATGTTGAGCCTGGGGAGTATAACCACGGCTCTGTCGACAGGGTCGTAGCTCACTCGAAAAGAGGCGTTTGCGTCTCCGGATTTTAGCTCATAGTCGCTCGAGTTGACCGTCTCGGGGGCAAGATATCGGTCAAACCGAAACCGCAAATCCCCGTTCGCTGGAACATTTCCTCCATCGGTGGGCTTCGTCTCGATCATCATCAAGTGTCGGTCCGGCGGGGTATAGCTGCATCCATTGATACAGATAGACCACATAAGACCGATTACAATGAGGTGTCTCTTGGATGGCATCGGTTGACAACGCCCGGGAGTTCGTCTAGCGTCGCCCAGATTAATCACCGTCGTGCGGGAATTGCACGGTTTTTCAACATATTTTCGATGGATGAACGGCATGAGCTGGACTCGTCATTTTCTGGTTTCCCTCTCTCTTGGCAGCTTAGCGCTTCTCTTTACCGCTTGTGGTCCTACGTACCCCAAGTGTGAGAACGACGGACACTGTGAGGACAAGGGTGAGTATTGCTTAAACGCGAAATGTGAACAGTGCCGTGAGAGCACTCACTGCAAAGGCGCTGGTATGCAGTGCTCAGCAGGTTCATGCGAGCGTATTCCTGGCTACTGTGATGACGCGATCAAGTGCTCCGGTAAGGAAAAGTGTCGTGATCAGCGCTGTGGCCCTGAGTGCTTGGACGACAAGGAGTGCGGCGCAAGCGATTACTGCGACAATGGGAGCTGTACTGCTCGCCCAGAGTGCGGTGATAACGCCATCACGCCAGCTTGCCCTGAGGGCAAGGAGTGTGTCAGCGGTGGATGCCAGATCAAGCTGATCAGCTGTAGCGCTGACCCGGTTTACTTCCAGTACAACAGCTCGAACATTCGACGAAGCCAGCGTAAGACGCTCACGGCTGTCGCTGAGTGCCTCAAGGG
>CALELH010000365.1 GCA_937902595.1 uncultured Myxococcales bacterium | reverse complement strand
TCCGGGGAGTGACGGAGGCGACTGTAGACGACGGTCCTCTGATCTTGATGAAGCCGACGGGGCGCGCGCGCCATACGGGAGGCACCCTCATCGACATTGGCTCACCAGAGCACGCGCGCCTAGCGGAGCTGTCGGGGCGGATCCTGGGTACTATTGACGACTGTGGCCGTCCGATCGGCGACCAACCGCCAGAGCCCGCCGATTGCGAAGAGTTACAGCCGGGCCGTCGAATGGTGAGGCGCCTGTCCCATACTGAGTATAGCCGGACGATAGGAGATCTTCTTGGGGTCGATTTTGATGCTCAGGGGGCGTTCGTAGCGGACACCGTTGACCACGGTTTTGAGAACCACCCTGAGCGTCTAGAGATTACGCCGCTGCTGATGACGCAATATCAGCAGGCGGCCGAGTCTTTGGCCGAGCAGGTTGATGTAGACACGATATTGCCCTGTGACTTGGCAGACGCCGATGTCAGCTGCGGACATCGCTTCATCGCTCAGTTCGGCTTGCGCGCTTTTAGACGCCCGCTCACGGCGGATGAGATCGCGAGCTATCGAAGCTTGTTCACGATGGTCGTTCAACAAGAGTGCTTCGAGCAGGCGGCGAGATGGGTAGTCGTCGGGATGCTGCAGTCGCCACACTTTCTGTACCGCATGGAGCTTGGTCGTCGCGAGGGCGCTGAGTATCGTTTGACCTCCTTCGAGATCGCGAGCGAGCTCTCATACCTTTTCTGGCAGACGATGCCGGACCAAGAGCTCTTCGATTTAGCGGCCAATGGTCGTCTCTTGGACGCCGCGGTCGTCGCGCAGCAGGTCGACAGGTTGATTCAAGACCCGCGCAGTACGCATATGGTCTACGACTTCGCTCAGCGTTGGTTGGAGTTTCGCCGTCTGCTCACCGTCGTTCGAGATTCCGAGATCTACATGGCGCTCTACTTTGAACTCCGGGAGGCCATGCTGCGAGAGAGCTGGTATTTCCTTGAAGAGATCTGGAGTGACGACGCGCCCATGAGCGCGCTGTTTGCGTCCGATCACAGCTGGCTCAATCAAGAGCTCTCAGAGTATTATGGGATCGGGCTTGGTGATGGAGACCCGAACCCTGAGGGGTTTCGGCGAGTGGATGTGTCTAACACGCGCCCGGGTGGAATCCTGACTCAGGGGGCGTTTTTGACGACCCACGCGTCGCCGACCTCTTCGTCGCCTATTCATCGAGGTGTTATCATTCGTGAGCGGGTGCTCTGCGAAGAGCTCCCTCCGCCACCGGAGGGGTTGGATATTCAGCCACCGCCCTTCAACCCGAACCTGAGCACGAGAGAGCGCTTCGCCGTTCATACGGACAGCGTTGAGTGCTTCGGTTGTCATCGTTTGATCGACTCGCTCGGCTTTGGTTTCGAGAACTACGATGGCATCGGGCGATATCGTAATGACGAGGGAGGGCTGGCCGTAGATGCCAGCGGGACACTTGTGCGCACTATGGGTGATGACATCCCATTTGATGGCGTTGGCGAGCTCGCTGGTTTTCTGGCCGAAGAGCCTCAAGTTAAGAGCTGCTACGCACGTCAATGGCTACGCTTTGGAATCGGCGAGACCGAGGGCCTCGATGACGACTGCTATGTCCAAGCTCTAACCGACGAATTTGTGCGAGATGGGGAGCGGGTAGGATCTGTGTTGAGGGCTTTGACTCAAACTCCACACTTTCTACGACGGACGGGTGAAGAGGGCGAGTCAGACGCGCCAGGGGTCGAGCTTACGCCTATGGGTGTCAATGAACCTATCGAGGCCGAGGATCCGAGTGTGCCGCCGGCTGGTTT
>CALELH010000364.1 GCA_937902595.1 uncultured Myxococcales bacterium | reverse complement strand
GCAGCGCCGGGGAGATTCTGAATCACGCCCAGCGCGTCTCCGTTCGTTCCGGGTATGAGACGAATCTCAGCGATCTGTACCGTCCGACGTACCACATCCTTCTTGATTCTCTTCCCGACGACGACGACCGCGTCATCAAAGGTCTCTCTCTCTACGTAATAGGTGACATCTGTCTCCTGACCTTGCAGCACGTCTTCTTCAGACTCGAAGTCCTCATGGTCCGCATCGGACACCTTGATGATAACCTTCCCTGCTGGCACCTCAGGAAACTCAAAGCGACCATCACCATCTGAATAGGTCTTCGCTCCGGTTGAGAGACTCACCTCGACCCCCGCGAGAGGTTTGCGAAACCCTCTAATTACAAGACGACCCACCAAACGCCCGCTGGGCACCTCTTCCTGAGCGATTGGAGGTGTGACCTCTTCGGCTTTCAAAGTGAAGTCATACTTGTACTGGATGCGTACAGGAGCCGGCTCATTGTCGACCTCGGCCGGCGTAAATTTGAATTGCCTCACGGCGGCTAAGGCCGCTTCATCAAAGCCATGCCCTGCCGCCTGAATCACCTCGACGTCTTTCGCTTCTCCGCTCGCTGTCACGGTGAGCGCCAAGACCACGCTGCCCTCCAGCTTTGCGGCCTCCGCCTCAGCAGGATAGGTGGCCTCAACAAAGCTCGTGAGCGCCGGAGGCTTCGTCAAAGTGGGTGTCGTAGGCGCCGCGTCCTTGGCCGTCTCGCTGGGCGTCACGTCAGGTGCGTCAGCGAACGCATCCTCGGAGATCCAGCAAGCTACGAGCGCCGATAATAAGAGTACAAAGCGGTTCAATTGAGATCACTGTTTAGACAGACTGTGCGTCTATTACACCATAGGGCTTCAGACGGTACCAACCGAATGCGGCGAATTCGTAGGCTCATTTAATGTACGAGGGCCCAGCGACGGGTCCCCAACTCACCAGCGCATGGTAAAATGAGCGCTTCGACCAGTGAAGGATAACTCCGCGTCTTCAGAGCGAACCCAAAGGTAGGACGCGGCGACGGCCGCGGCGCCTCCCGCGGCGAGTAGAATGATGCTTGTCGTATGCAGGTCATTCATCTTGCTCTCAAAGACGGCCCTTTCCCGAAGCGCGTCTTGAAAGGACTCTAGGTCATCGTCCCCACGCGCATCTACCGCCCTGCGGTGTGCAGCCAGCAGCTCTGAGTGCGCATCAGCCGCCAGTACGTAGGCCACGCCTCCCCCGATGAGTAGACCTCCAGTGATCGCGGTCAACACCCATTCAGTTGTTCTTACCTCCCGATCTCCCATCATCTCCGATGAGGGCGCCGCTTCGGCGACGAGCGCACGCCACGATTCACAGCGACGCTCAGCCTCACGCTGCATCCCTAGGGACGGGAGTAACTTGCACAACGCTCGGTGTCCCTCAAGCCGCTGTCCGTCCAGACGAAGCGCGACACGCCACTCGATGGCCGACAACCATCGCTGGCCCTCACGACCGTAGGACGCCGCTCTCTTCACCTGTTGTTTATACGCGTCATTACCTAAAGTGCTGATGACCGACGTACATCGGTCCAGCACCTCGGTCGCCCCCTCTGCCGCTAAAGACTTGAGAGAGTCACTCACCGAGCGGCCCGACTGAACAAGGATAAAGACTTCAGCGGACCGGCATGCTCCCAGACCTAGACCGCTCTCTCCGCCTTCGGAGACCGCCTTGAGAGTGCGAGCATAATTGAGGTGGAGGATCGCGTCGTCACGACAAGCCCGCTGTTTAAGCTTCTGCTCAAAGACTCCAAGCGCGGCTCTGGCGCCCTGCGTGCGGAAGGTCGTCACCCCAGCCTCGACACACGACGTCGACGCCTCAACGGCCACCGGTGTGAGCATGAAAATGAAGATCACACACCTATGGAGACTTACCCTGCTGAACACTCTGGCACCCGACACCAATTATTGCGCAGGACAAGTTATATCGATCTTCGTACTTTTTTGCAGTCTCTGGATTTACGGCCTTTAACTTCACGATCGCTTTCTTTGCCTCTTTACACCTGCAGGATTTGAGGTGCTGTACGAGTAACCGCGCCTCATCTGGCGAGGTGGTGGGCGTAGCGCCCCTCGCTTTGGCGGGCCTACGCCCGCGCCGTCGCTTGGCGCTCTTTCTTCTCGAGGCCTTCCGCGCCCGCTTGCTGACGGGACGAGAACGCAGTCCCGGTCGCCTCTTACTGGCTTCCCTCGCCTTACGCGTCGTGGGTGCCGTCTCCTTCATTGGGACAGACGGCTCGGTGTCAACGCCAGCCTTTGTTGACCCGGCAGCCTGAGGAGTCAAGGAGGTCTGCCTCCCCGACTGACCAGACTCCTCAGGTACTTGTGCAGGCTCCTCTCCGATCCCTACCTCTGCATTGGGGTTAGGCTAGATATGGACAGATGTGGATTGAACAGCCTGCGCTGACCGCGTCCTTGAGGCCGCCCCTCCGTCGCGCAGGAGGTCCTCGCTGAGCAAGTCGGCGAGGGCGAGCCCTCCTACCGCGATGAACAAAACGGCGAGGATCATTAACCCGACGGTCTGAGTCTTACCAGCAGGTCTAGAAGAGCTGCGTATGGCCTCAGCCATTGCGCCGGTCAAGTTTGTCTGTGATGTCTCGGTGGGGTCTGCTTCATCGGCCCATAGATCAACATCCGACCCCTGGTCCATCTCTACCCGACCATTATCGGTGTGCGTATCCGGCAGGCGAAACTCCGGCATTGTAGCCATGAGGTTATTGGGAGCGGTGATCCGCACATCTTTCCTCACCGCCAGTTTGACCCAAGCGTTAACCATCGCCTCGATGAACGCTTCGTTATCACTAAACCGCTCAGATGGGTCCTTAGCCATCGCCCTCTGAATCACCCCATCAAAGGGCTGTAGATTGAGTTCATTCGGGAGCAATGGAGGGGCGTCGCGTAGATGAGCGGCGGCGATCTCCGCTCGACTCCCCACAAAAGGCGAAGCTCCAGAGAGCATCCTGTACAGTAAACAACCGACCGCATACTGGTCGGTCCAAGGGCCGATGGCGTCGGCCTTTAATTGCTCAGGAGCCATATACTTGGGGGTCCCGACCACGACGCCCGTTCGCGTCTGCGGGGAATTTTCATAGGAGGCGCCTTGGTCGTTGAGCTTCGCGATGCCGAAATCGATCAACACCACGCGCTCTGACTCCGCCACGCGCTCCAGCATCACATTGCTCGGCTTGATATCTCGGTGCACCAGACCCACCGCGTGAGGTACCTGCAGCGACTCCAGGAGCGCCTTCGCGATGGGCACGGCCCTCTCAACTTGGAGGTGTCCTTCTCTCTTAAGAACCGACCAGAGATCTGAGCCTTCGATAAACTCAAGAATCATGTAGAGGGTTCCATCACGTTCACCGTAATCGTAGACCGTAACGATGCCCGGATGACGCAACTTGGACAGAGAGCGCGCTTCGGCCGCAAATCTAGACCTAACCTCTTCTCGCTCATCCCCTTCTAAAAGGCTGAGATGAATCGTCTTAACTGCGACGACTCTGTCAAGGCGACGGTGAATCGCCTTGTAGACGATCCCCATGCCCCCGCGACCGATGATGTCATAGACCACATAGTTGTCATTGAGAGTCACCCCCAAGAGCGGAGACTCTTTGAGCTTAGCCAGCGCCTCTGGAACGATAAACCCCTGACCATCCGTTTTGCACAGAGCGCCGACCTGAGTCCCTTCGGGAGACTCCACGCGACAGGCTGGACAGACCAGCATCACAGGATTTGAACCAGAGGACATGGTCAGCACAATAGATCGTCAAGCCGTGCTGTCCCAAAGCATTTCGAGCCAACGTCTACTGTTCTGACATTACTGAATCTGTAGAGAGTCAGAATTTAAGACCCCCACAGCAGAGTTTTTTTCAACTTTCTCCCTGACTCAATTTATAATCGCACGCGTCGAGATGAGGTCCGTACATCCAGGCGAATGGAGAGGCGCTCCAGCGCCAATGACCCGCTATGTTAATTTCATTATTCGAGGCAAACGCTCTACCGGGGAGAATGACGACTCATGCTAAGGAACACGAAACTACTGGCGCTCTGTTGCCTCGTCTGGGCCTGCTCAGAGACAGTGACAGAGTCCGAGCCAGGCCCCTGTAATGGTGACGAATGTGCTGACATGGGACTTTCCACGCAAGACGCAGCCGGAGAGGTCGACGCTGAGAGTGCTCCAGACCAGGGAGTCGGGGAAGCAGAGGTCACGCCAGGACGCTTCGAGTTTGCCTTTGTAGCCCCAGGCGACAGCCTGGAGAGCGTCGTGCGAATCTCTAACGCAGGTACGGGGCCGCTGGTCCTTAGCCAGTTCGCAGCAGCCTTCTCATCCGAATACACTTTGTACATGCATGAGGGCGCCGTCGCGGCGCCTTTGACAGAACAAGACCTCGTCGTCCGAGGCGGCCAGTCAACGTTTCCAGAGACGCTTGAGATCGCTCCGGACAGCGTAGCGCGCTTCACATTGGTATACACGCCTACGGAAGGCGGCCAACGTGGCGGCCACCTGAGCATCTCAGGGGATCGAGAGATACGAATCCCCATCGGTCATTCAGATGACCGTCCCGAGTTTTCTTATGAACCGGAGATAGTCGACTTCGGAGCGGTCGCGCCAGGCGAAAGACAGCTCGGAAACCTCCAAGTTACGAATATCGGTAGCGCTATCGCTACGCTAGAGTCGGTCACCATCACAGGCGATCAAGCGTTCTCCATCTCGATCGAGGGACGCGATCCCCAGGTAGACAGCCGAGCTCTCCATAACCCAGACCGAGATCTAGAGCCGGGTGTCGGACTTGAGAAGTATTTTGATGTATTGATCCGTTGCCAGCCAGAAACCGACGAGCCCATCGAAGCGATGATTCACATCGTCAGCGACGCGAGTAATGACTCCTTCTCCGTTCCCGTTCGAGCCAACTTCCCGGATCCGAAAGAGGCCCCCTAAGTACCTCAGGAGCTGAGTTCTTCTTCGCTCAAGTGTATCGAGAGCCTCTCGAGACCATCGGCGATGG
>CALELH010000363.1 GCA_937902595.1 uncultured Myxococcales bacterium | reverse complement strand
CCGGTTATCGAGGGAGTGCCGCCGTTCCTGGTCAACATCGGGGCGAGCGTCGTGGGCTGGTTCGTTGGCTACTTTGCTATTTTTCTAGCCATGGATAGCGCCATTTCCACCTTGAACATGCGGTTAGATCGTAGTCTGGAGCGCGCGCAAACGGCGTGCGCTGATGAGAATACCGAGCGAATGTCCAAAAATCATCGGAAGGTCCGGGCGTACGAGACGGCAGTCGAGGCCGAACGAGACGTCATCTGGGCGCGTGACGACGTCGCGCGCACCTGGCGGCATTTTCGTCGGATACGTCAGCACCACGAAGGCACGGATCATTCGTGGTCACAGGAATTGGAGTGCTTCCGTGAAAGCGGTAAGCACCTGGGGCTCGCTCATGACCACCTCGTAAATCTCATATTCCCCAAAATGGTCCGGCGGCTCATTGAGAGCAGCACGGCAAGCAAAGAGTTGAGCGCTGAGGTGCATCAATTGACTGCCGAATTTGAGCAGACCAAAGAGGGGCTGGGGATCACATGAGTGTGGGAGTGATCATGCGGCTCTCAGTCGCGCTCGTTCTGGTCCTATCTATGTTCGCGGCAAGCGCCGCCCTGGGCGCGCCCAAGCGGGTCGCCGTGCTGCCGCTGGAGAACCCTGCCAATCTGTCGGCCCAGGAGGTGGGGTTTCTCACCGACCTGATCCGTGGCCAGGCGATGCAGGCGCTGCCGACCGACCAGTTCATCGTGATGACCCAGGAGAACCTGGTGGCCATGCTGCCGCCGGGGAAGACGTTGGCCGATTGCATCGGTGAGTGTGCCATTCAGACCGGGAAGAATCTGAAGGCGCACTACATCGTCACGGGGCGGGTCATCCGGTTTGGTAAATCCCTGCGCTTCTCCATCAGAGCGCATGTCACCGCGACCAAGGCCATGCTCGCCCAGCGGGAGGCGAAGGGAAAGGCGGTGGAGGACTTCGAGGCCGCCATCAAGCGGGAGGCTCCGGCGCTGATGTCGAAGATCTTGCGCCATGCTGGTGGACGGGTGGCGTCGCTTGGCACCGGCGCCGATGTGTCCGTGGTCCAGGAGGGGACCTTTGAGGCGAAGAACGATGAATGGTCGCCGGACGGGGGCGGCATGGCGGTGTTGAGCTTTGTCTCGGAGCCAGCCGGCGCGGTGGTGACCGTGGATGGCGCCGTCGCTTGTCAGCCCACCCCGTGCAGCAAGGCGCTTGCCGTAGGTACCCACGAGGTCGAGATCATCCTAGCAGACTACCTGCCGTACAGAGCGACCTACGCTCTCAAGGTCAAGGGGACCCTCAAGGCCGTGTTGCGACCAGACTTTGGCTGGGTCTCCGTGCGCACGCCCGCGGCGGGGATCCCGATCACCATTGATGGCACGGTCGTGGGTCCCAGCCCCATCCCAAAACGCCGCCTTGGCCATGGTCCCCACCGGGTCGAGATCGATGACGGGTGCCACTACCCCGTGGCGCAGCAGCTCCAGGTGGAGCGGGGGAAGACCCACCAGCTGACGCTGACCCCCAAGGTGCGGCCGTCGGGAATCAAGGTGCAGGCTCAAGATGAATCCGGCAACGACGTGGCTGGGGCGGTGTACGTGGATGGCCAGAAGCTTGGCGCCACCTTCGCGACCCATAAGGTGCCGCTATGTTCCAAGCAGCTGGTGGTCAAGGCCGATGGGCTGGGAGACTGGAGCCTGGACCTGACGGGACCCAAGCTCGCCGAGAAGAGCGTGGCCACCGTGGTCGCCAAGATGTCCGGCCGTCAGGCCAAAGGCGCCTCGAGCAGCATCAGCCTGGCGTCGGGCGTCAGACCCGGCCCCAAGGCGGGCAAGGCCGCGCCCTGGCAGACCGGCGCCGGCGCCCTGGCCATCGTGGAGTTCGAGTCGACGCCGCCGGGCGCAGCGGTGGTGGTCGACGGCCGCCCGCTGTGCCAGACCACGCCCTGCCGCAAGGCGCTGGCCCCCGGCGAGCACGAGGTGCGCTTCGCGCTGGTGCGCCACGTCACAAAGACCGAGAGAGTCAAGCTAGCGACGGGGCAGCGGGTCAAGTGGTCGCTCGAGCCAAACTTCGGCAGGCTGGCGGTTAAGACCCAGCCACCAGGTCTGGCCCTGAAGCTGGATGGGAAGGCTGTGGGCCGCAGCCCCTACACCGCGGAGCTGACGGCAGGGCCATACCAGATCGAGGTGGCCGATGACTGCTACGTGACCAAGGGGCAGCGCATCAACCTGAAGCGCGGCGATGAGCGCTCGCTGGTGCTGGAGCCCAAAGCCAAGCCAGCGGGCATCAAGGTGTTGGCCACGGCGAAGGGTAAGGACGTCGAGGCCAAGGTGTTTGTGGATGGCGAAGAGGTGGGGATAGCGCCAGGGACCTTCAAGGTGTCGCTGTGCGCCAAGCGAGTCGAGGTGAAGAGCAGCACCCATGGGGTCTGGTCGAGTAACCTGTCACTCGAGGAGAAGAAGACGACCGAGCTGAAGGCGGCGCTGAGCCAGGGAGGCGGGTCAGCCGTGGTCGTACGTCGTAGAGCGCCCGGCAAGGGGGGCGCGCTCTCCGCTAAGCTGTTCACCGCGAAGAAGCCTACCCAATTGTCAGAGGGCAAGTGGATCAAGGCTTTTAAGAGCCTCAATCGCATAGTCAAGGTGATGCCCGATACGGATCCGAACAAGGCTGAGCTCTACTATCGAATGTCGGAGATGTTTTGGGAGCGTGCGAGCGCCAAGGACATCCAGGCCTTCGCTAAGGAAGAAGAGTGTATCGCCCGTGCTGGCGGCAACCGCGCCGGGGAGGACCGGTGTAGGAATGTCCGCGAGCGGGCGACGGCCACGAGCCACAAGTGGCGCGACAAGGCGATCGAGGTCTACAAGCACATCATCACGAACTTCCCGACCTATCAGAAGCTCGATGGGGTGCTCTTCGCGTTGGCCTTCAACTTCCAGCGAAAGCAGAAGCCTGAGCCGGCGAAGAAGATCTACAAGACCCTGCTCCAGCGATTCCCGCGGTCCAAGAAAGTGCCGGCCGCTCTCTTAAACTTTGGTGAGATGCTGTTTGATGAGGGAGACGTCAGGGGCGCTCAGAAGGTGTACGGCAAGATCGTGCAGAGCTACCAGAATGCCTCGGTCTACGGGTACGCCCGTTATAAGCTTGGCTGGTGTAATTACAACTTAGGTCGCTATAAGGTCGCGTTGGGAGACTTCTTGTCCGTCCTCAAATACAGTCGAGGCCGAAAAGATGGCGGTCGGAGCCGTCTTACGTTGGCGAAGGAGGCGCTTAGGGACCTCGTCAGAACGTATGTGCAGCTGGGTAACGATCCGAGGCTGTCCAAGAAGCAGCGTAAGGCTCTGGCCCAGCCCAGGCGAGCGGTTAAGTTTTTCCGGAAGAACGCGCCCGTCCAATATAAACCCCTTCTGGCGGAGCTGGTTCGCCTGTACCGGGAGGCCGGTCAAACGGAAAGTGCTGACGCTCTCCAGAGGGTGCTGCAGCGCCTCTAGCCTTCGGGGCCGAGGGATGGCTGTCGGCGAATAGGCCACGGCTACGCGCCGCCGGCTTTTCCTCGTCTCGCCTAGAGGCCTCGTCTAGGCTGTCTCTATGCGCATCTGCCTTAACATCTTGAGTCTGCTCTTGGCCGGCGCCGCCCTGGCGGCGCCCAAACGGGTTGTGGCACAGCCGACCCAGGGACAGGGGAGTAATGCCGCTGGTCCGAAGCGGCTCGACGCCGAGTTTTACTACAATGTTGCGTACGAAGAATATTTCCAGTCGACCGAGCCAAATAACGCCGATGTTGCGATAAGCGCACTCAAGAAGAGCCTCAGGATAAAGCCCGATTATCCCCAAGCGCATTTCTTGCTGGCGACCGTCTACCTGGGACGAAGTCAGCACAGTGATGCGATCCGGCATTACAAATTGGCGCTCGTAATCAACCCCCAGTATTACCAGGCCGCCAATAACCTCGGGGCGGCCTACCTCGCAGCGGGCCGTTTTGATGATGCGATTAAACTCTACACCCGGTTGGTGGGAGAGATTATGTACAGCACACCTGGCCATGGGCATAACAACCTCGGGTGGGCGCACTATAAAAAGGGAGACCTCTCAAAGGCGAAGAGGCACTTAGCGATGGCGACGAAGTTGGCTCCTAGACTCTGTCCATCGCTCAATAACCTCGGTGTTATCCTGGTTGAGGAGAACGACTTGCTTAGAGCTGAGGGCTATTTGAGACGGGCAGTGAAGTGCGCGGATAGCTACGCTGAGCCCCGGTTCCATTTAGGGCGTATACGGGCGATGCAAGGCGACGTAGAGGCCGCACGCGAGCTCTTTAAAACCTGTATAGGTTTGTCGGATGAGTCGAGTCTGTCGGTTCGCTGCCAGGAGCATCTGTCGAGGCTGCCAGCATCAGCGAGCGACTGATGGGGGCCAGGCGTTTCTACCGCGTCCCCGTGGCGCTCAGCTTCATGCCAGATGGTCGCTGTGTAGTGAGGCATACTTCGCGGCTGCAGCCCGAGCACAAGCGCGATTGCGCTCGCCTCTCATGCGCTCCATATTGGTGGCTCCGTTGGGGGGCGGGGTCCAGCGATAGCCGTCGGTGAATAAACCACGGCTATGTGCCGTTGTTTTTACTCGTGTCTCCCCGATGGCTGCTCTAGGCTTCATTTATGCGTCTCCAATGGTTCACCTTCATGCTGCTCTTCGCGGGCTCCGCGCTGGCCGCGCCCAAGCGGGTCGCGGTGTTGCCGCTCCAGAACCAGGCGGACGTGTCGGCCGGTGAGGTCGGCTATCTGACCAACCTGGTGCGCAAGGGGGCCATGCGGACCCTGGACGTTAAGCGCTTCACGGTGATGACCCAAGAGAACATGGAGGCCATGCTGCCGCCGGGCAAGACCCTGGCCGACTGCGTGGCCAAGGCGAGCTGCGCCGTCGACATTGGCAAAGAGATGAAGGCCCACTACGTCGTTACGGGCGAACTCGTACGCTTTGGCAAGTCGTTGCGGCTGTCCGTCAAGGTGCACGTCACCAGCACGAACGGTTTCCTTGAGCAGATCGACGCCAAGGGAGGTGAGGTCGAGGTCTTTGAGTCGGCCCTAGAGACGCAGTCGCCGGTACTGTTCGCCGCCATCGAGACCCACGCCGGGGGCGGCGCGCCGTCCCTTGGTGCGGGCGCGGTGGTGGGAGGCGAGGCGCCCGCCGCGAGCGCCTTTCAGGTGGGCGGTGGATCCGAGGCCGTGTTGCGCTTTGAGTCGACGCCGGCCAAGGCGCAGGTGACCTTAAACGGCGCGGTGGTGTGCTTTACGCCCTGCAGCAAGGCCGTACCCACAGGGCGGCATCGGGTGGCCATGTCTGAGCTTGGCTACGTGATCCGAGAGGAGAACGTGGCGGTGTCTGGGAGTCAGACCGTGGCGTGGACCCTGGTGAAGAATCGAGGCCGCCTCAAGCTGACTTCGACGCCGAGCGGGCAAAGAGCGGAGATCCTGGGGTATGGGGATCCCATCCCAGGCGAGCACAAGACACCGGTGGATGTCGCCGTGCCTCCGGGGGTCTATGAGGTGGCCGTCGGCGAGGCGCCGTGCGCCAAAGTGCACAGGAAGCTGGTGACCATCGAGATCGGCAAGACGGTGGCCGCGGACTTTAAGCCGGCCATCCTGCCGGCCGGGCTGAAGGTTAATGTGAAGGATCCCAAGGGCAACGACGTCGAGGGGCAGCTCTTCGCCGGAGGCAAGCTGCTTGGCCCAACCACTCAGACCCACAGCCTGCCGGTGTGCTCGAAGAACATCGAGGTGCGGGTCAAGGGTCACACGGCCATCCCGGTCACCACGGCCTTGGTCGCCGAGAAGACGGCGGAGATCACGCTCTCATTGACGGGGAGCCCGTTTCGGGTGGGGCAGATCTGGCGGGGCCATTATCGGTGCCGCCAAGGGCGCACGGACCTTGAGCTCGAGATTCGCTACGCGGCGGGCAGCGAGATTCAGGCCGTCTTCTATTTTGATTATCGGCAGAAGGTGGGCGAGACGCGCAAGCGGGACGACGCCGCTCGAGGGAGCTTTCATATGGAGGGCACCTATGACTCGGCGGCGCGTCGGCTGCGCCTTGAGCCTGGGGTCTGGATAAAGCGGCCAGGAAACTACCAGTCCGTGGGGATGAGCGGGGTGGTCACCGCCGGTCATATGGTCATCTTTGAGGGGAAGATCACCCGCAAGGGGTGCGGGAAGTTCTCGTTGCGCCGCGCTGGGACGGTCGACATCAAGGAGCGCATTAAGGCCTGTAAGAGCGCCTGCGGTCTGCCCCATCCTTTCACACAAGCGGGGCGGGACGGGTGGCGCTGCCGCCGTCGTTGCAAATAGGTCAGCCTGGAGCCGTAGAGTATGAAGACAGTCGAGATCGAGAGCGCTGAGCAGCTGTTCGAGCACCTGCGGGTGTCCAACAGCTTGACGGGTGTGGTGATCCAGGGGTTGGACCTGCGGTCTCACAGCGCCGCGCTGCGGGAGGTCTCAGCCCAGGGGGCGACCTTCCTTGGTTGCCAGCTTGACCCCGAGACCGCGGCCCATGTCGTGGCCACCGGCGGGATCGTCTTTCCGACGCTGCCCCAGGTGCCGTACCAGCCCTACCGGGGATCCCTCTATAGCTCGGCGACCCTGACGGACGGCTATGTCCACGGTCAGCCGGATACTCTAGCCCAGAGCATGGACCAGCGGGTCTACGCCCATTACGACGGGCACCGCAAGGCGGAGGGTGGGGTGCCCATCATCGAGGCGTTGGCCCAGCGGCTCCACGACCACGCTATCGACGACGCCCTCGAGGACTATCTGCGAGGCGGCGATGGTGAGCCCAAGAAGGTCGTGGCCATCATGGGCGGCCATGGTATGGAGCGGTCAGACCCCAACTTTAGGACCGTGGCCCGGGTGGCCCACCAGCTGACCAACTTGGGCTTCCTGATGGCGACCGGCGGCGGGCCGGGTGCTATGGAGGCGACCAACCTGGGGGCCTATCTGGCCAACGCGCCCCTCGAAGACATCGACGCGGCCATCGACATGCTCGCCCGCGCACCTGACTACACCCACGTCGAGTGGTGGGACTCAGCCCTCGACGTTGTGAAACGCTGGGCCAGCGACCCGGGCGAGAGCGTCGGGATACCCACCTGGTATTACGGACACGAGCCCCCCAACCTCTTCGCGACCCACGTGGCCAAGTACTTCTCCAACAGCCTGCGAGAGGACGGCCTGCTGACCATCGCCCACCACGGTGTGGTCTTCGCGCCGGGGAGCGCCGGGACGATCCAAGAGGTGTTCATGGACGCCTGCCAGAATCACTACGGCACCTTCGGGGACGTGAGCGCCATGGTGTTTATGGGGCGCACCTACTGGACGGAGACTAAGCCCGTCTACCCGCTCCTTAAGGCTCTGGCCGCCGACCGGCAATACGGCGGGCTTCTCGGCATCGAGGACGACGAGCAGGCCATCGTGGACTTCATCGTCGCGCACCCACCCCAGGTCTATCGAGGTCGTTGAGGTCGCGTCTGGCGGCTCAGCGGCTCACTCCGACCGATTGTGCCTGAGGCTGCTCCATCCTGACCCCATGATCAGTTCGGGGAGCGGAATCGAATTTAGTTTTGGGGGGAAGGAAGCGTATCGCACAGGCTCTTAGGCCTGGTCGCAGCGTTGGCGCTGGCGGTCGGCTGTACGACGACTCACGAGAGTTACGACAAGAAGGGAAACGAAGCGCTCTTGATCGAGTGTGGAGCGGCGCTCTCCCAGTCGGTCTGTCATGACCGCGCCAAGGCCGAATGCCCTAAGGGCTATAAGGTCCTATCGGAGCACCGCGGTCTGAACCGGCAAGAGATCAAGGTCCGCTGCAAAGGCAAGTAGGCCCGCGCCTGGAGGCCTGTGCCTTTGGACGCGTAAGTGCTGATGCCGGCTCGACATGCTCTTCACTTCGGGAGGGCGCATGCGGGGGCCTGGGCTTAGCGGTTTCCGCTCTTTGGGGCACTAGAGCGGCTTGTGGGGAGCGGTGTGGACGTCTCGATGGTCGTGGGGCCGGGCTCGGTCCGTTGAGGTCCCCCTAGCCGCCGTCCGTCAGACGGTAGAAGCCGCCATCGCCCGTGTCATACCAATAGGGGCAGGTGCCTCGTTTCCAGAGGTAGCCCTCCTTCAGGGATTTGCCGCTCTGCATGGGGATGTTCTTCTCTTTTACCTTCTTCCCTCGGACGCACTCTGTCGCGAGCTGCTTGGCGAGCGCGGCTTCGTGGCGCGCGCGGTCACCGCTTGACACGGAGGGCGAGGGAGAGGACGGGACCTCGCTAAACGCGACGGTGCAAAATGACATTTGGAGAAACATGTATTTGGCAGTGGCGCTCTTTCGGGCCTTTGGGTTGGAGGTGCACTTGACTGCCGGAAAGTTCGCGATGGTCTTCTTGCCACGCGTGATCTTTTTTGGGCACAGCAGCCTCGCCATGGCGCTGCCCTTGGCCTTGTCGACGTAGCACCAGGAGGCCTTATCTGTGCGGTTGGTCTTCGGTAGACGCCTAAAGGTCCGTTTCCACGAGCCGAGCGAGCAGGCGGTCTTTCCCTTTTTGGTGCCGTGGGCGCAGAAGGTCTCGTCTGCTTCGACGGATTGCCGGCCGTCTTTACCGGTCTCCCACTCACCATCGGCCCCCAGCACGGTCTTTCCGCTGAGAGCGATGTTCTTATCGCCACACTTCAACTCTGCCTCGCTGCGGCTGGTGGAGGGCAGGTGCGCGTAGATCTCATCGATCATCTCGATGTCGAGATCGCTCAGCCTGCTCCGGTTCGATTTGATCTTTTTACCCTTTTTGTCGGTCATGGAGGGCTCGTCGTAGCGCCCGTCGGAGTCGAGCTTGGGACACTGATTCGAGCTGTAGTGCATGATGGATTTGATGTCGTATTTGCCCTGGGTATTGACCGCGCCATCTGCCCAGCAATAGTCGTAGATGCTGTCAGTCGCCATCTCGAACTGGGCTGGGCAGGAGTTGTTGGGG
>CALELH010000362.1 GCA_937902595.1 uncultured Myxococcales bacterium | reverse complement strand
GTCCACTCTTCGTGACCTTGAAGCGCTTCCTAGCTCCGCGGTTTGTCTTCATCTTGGGCATTCTATCGACTCCAACGCCGTTCTTGCGCCCCTCTACAGGATGCAAATTCTTGCGCCCCTCTACAGGATGCAAATAAAGAGACGCTCGTCGGATTGACGAGCGTCTCGTTTGGTAGGCACGGGCGGGATTGAACCGCCGACCCCTTCCACGTCAAGGAAGTGCTCTCCCACTGAGCTACGCGCCTGCAACACTCAATTCACACTTTAGAGCGCGCGGGACGCTATCAATGGATGCCCGTACCGTCAATGAAAAAAGACGACCAAGTATCCAGCCGGCCATTGTTGGACCTCAAGTAGCGTTGACAAGCAGGCTCTCACAAGCGTCTCATGGGTGCATGAAAGACCATTATACAGGCAAGAGACGGCAGTCCAGGGCTTCATTAAGCGAAGCACTTTCGGATCTATTGTCCCCAATCGCAGCTCAACGGAGACAGATAATCCAAAGAGTCCAACTTGCCTGGCCTTTTATCTGCGGGCCCGAACTCGCCCAATGTACATATCCATCCAAGATTGTGGATCACGCGCTCGTTGTTGAGGCCCAAGACGAGCACTGGTGTACAGTCATCGGCACCCTCGAACGAGGACTCCTAAAAAAAATCCAGACGGTCGCACCGTCAATTGAATCGCTGAGAACCGTGGTCGCACAGCGAGAAGCGACGAAGTCTCCGACCAAAGAGAGAGTAGAAAAACGGGCAAGCGCCGGCCCGCTCCCTGAGGCTGATATTGAGAGTCACCTCGAGTCTTTCGTAGACGCGTGGCGCGCGCGCCCGTATGCGGGGGATAAGACTGGTGACGGCGAGGGCGGGTCAGGACGATGAAAGCACGACACCTCTCATTAAACGCCTGGATCCTATTGAGCCTAATTATGTGGCTCGCTCTGCCGCTACCGGCATCTGCAGCGCCAAAACACTACGCAGCGGCCGATCATGCTTCATTCGTCATCGGGACATTCGAATACATGAGAGTGGTCGGCGACCGCACACGGGCGACGCTTAAAGTGATCGAGGGCGCAAAAATTCCTCCAGGACAGACCTTTGAGATCGAAGGAAGCGGTTTCGACAAAGGGACTACCTTCTTTGTGCCACTTCTTGTCAAGCAAGGCCGTTGGCAGTTGGTAGGACGGCTGTCTGCTGACCATCATATCCATCGGCGCCAAGGAAAGAGCGCGCTCGCAGAAATAGAGGTTTGGCAAAGAAAGAGTCAGCTACCAATCTCAGATCGGCTCGACCATTGGCTTAACCTTGTATCGCACCCTGTTCCATTCTTAAGGGCAGCGTCGGCGCAGGCTCTCCGTCATCATCGCCTGGAGATCGCGCCACTGTTTACTCCCTCGAGACTCGCCGTTCTGACAACGGCGATACAAGAGATCGAAGTCTCAGATACGCAACGAAGAGTTATCTTCGGCCTCATCGCAGCCCTCGGAGGAGACGCCGGCGCAGACTGGGTCGCGGAGGGCTTATCCACGCGGATTAGTGGAGACCTGAGAACCCGCGCCATTCAGTTTCTAGGTCGCCAGCGCAGCGCGAAAGCGCTTAAGGCCCTCAGCGTCTGTGCGAACAGTACCGTCACGGCGTCTGCGGGTCTCTGCAGACGGCTTCTTGGCGCTTCCGTGCCGACCAAATAGTATCGGTGGCTCTTTCTTGAGCATCGTGATAAATAAGCGCCCGGAATCACAATGATTACCATATCTGCCCCGAGACGGGCCTACCCACTGAGTACTGAGTACTGATGACTGATATTCGATTTACCGATCTAACCTTGACCGAGTCTCTACTGTCCGCGCTGGAACAGATGGGTTACGAACACCCAACTCCTGTTCAGGCGAGCGCGATACCATTGGCTACGGCAGGCCGTGACCTTATGGTCCAATCCCAGACGGGCACGGGTAAAACCGCCGCTTTTGGGATCCCACTTATCGAGGGCCTTGAGGAGTCAAAGGGCATCCAGGCGTTGGTTCTGTGCCCCACTCGTGAGCTTGCTAAACAGGTCGCCGACGAGTTCACACGAATTGGCCAATTCAAGAAGGTTCAGCCTGTCGCGGTCTATGGCGGCGCCTCCATCGAGAAGCAAATCGCCGAGCTGAAGTTCTCCCAGGTTGTCGTAGGCACACCGGGTCGTGTCCTTGACCACCTTAAGCGGGGTACTGCTAAGTTTGGCAACGTGAAGACCCTCGTTCTGGACGAGGCTGATGAGATGCTCAGCATGGGCTTCGCCCAAGAGCTTGAGCAGATCATGCGCTTTATTCCAAAAGAGCGACAGACGTTACTGTTCTCTGCGACGATTCCACCGGACATCAAGCGCTACGCGAAGCGCTATATGAACGAGCCGGAGTTCCTCAGTCTTGTCGAGGAGAACGTCGCTGCCGATGACGTCGACCACCAGTACTACATGGTGAGCGGCGTGGGTCGGTCTCGGGACTTGGTCCGCGTGATCGAGTTCGAAGAGCCCAAGAGCGCGATCATCTTCACCAATACTCGGAAAGACTGCGAGGTCGTCGCCCGCGCACTCAAGAGGGCCGGTTTCGGCGCTGAGTACCTAAACGGGGATCTACCGCAGCGTGAGCGAGAGCGTGTACTCGGTCTGATGAAAGATAAGGCTGTGCCCTTCCTCGTCGCGACGGACATCGCGGCGCGCGGCATCGACATTAGCCAGCTGAGTCACGTTATCAATTATCAGCTCCCTGAATCCGCAGAGGTGTATATCCACCGCACGGGTCGAACGGGGCGCGCCGGCGCCAGCGGAACCGCAATCAGCTTGATTGGACCGCGAGAGATTGGCGTCTACTATTATCTCAAGCGTATCTACAAGGTCGCTCTCGAAGAGCGGACCGTACCGAGCAAAACGGAGATCGATTTGCGACGCAGTGAAGTCAAGATAGAGAGTCTAGTTGAGCAGCTCGTGTCGAGCATCAAGACCGAAGAGATCGATCCAGCCCTAAAGGCACAGGCTGCGCGACTTCTAGAGCGTGAAAACGCTGCAGATCTCGTCGAGATATTGCTTGCTCACTTCAGCCGTCGGAAAGAGCTAGCGCCTAAGCAAAGCGCCAACGTCGGAGGCGTTCTCAAAGACGTCCCTAAGCCTGAGCACGTCGCGCCAGGCGGCCGACGCGCTACGTTGGCCGGCATCGCAGATAGAGTAGCCACAATCCGCGGCGAGTATCGCGGACTCCCTGCCGACTCTAAGAAAGCCGAGACCGAAGAGCCAGCTGACGATAAGAGCGCCGCGAAGGCGAGCCCAGCTAAGGCCAGCTCAGCAGAGGAAGAGAGCCCCGCTAAGCGACCCCGACGTACACGTTCTAGGCGTACAGCCGAGCCTGAAGCCAAGGCTGTAGAGCAGGCAGAGCCAAAAGCGACTGAGGATGACTCGGCTGCGGAAGAGGCACCTCGTAAAACTCGACGGTCAGCACGCAAGGCTTCCGAGGCGGTCACGCAGACGTCCGAGGAAGACAGGCCAAGGCGGACTCGACGTACCTCAAGAAAGAAGCAGGAAGAGGCTCTGGAGACCGAAGCGGCGGCCCAGACAGACGAGAACGAGGCCAGCGCGCCGGTCGACGAAGAGTCGACCGAGAGTCGGCCTCGGAGAGCCCGTCGCGGATCGGCTCGAAGTCGCTTGAAGGCCAAGTTGTCCGAGGAGAGTGGGGCCTCCGAATCTGATGGGGCACCGGCTGAGGAAGAAGAGAAGCCTAAGCGCACACGGCGCTCAGCTCGGCGAACCGCAGAGGCCACCGAACAAGACGCGAAGCCCGAAGCCACGAAGGCTGACGAAAAGCCCGAGGCTAAGACCCGCGGTCGGCGGCGGCGAGATGATGATGACGACTCCCGTAGGCCAGCGCCCGTGCCCGAAGGGATGAAGCGCCTCTACGTTAACGTAGGTAAGCGTAGCCGGGTCGAGGAGTCGGATCTTCGCGACGAAATCGCAGAACTCGCGGGTCTTCTTCCTGAAGATCTCGTCGAAGTGGACGTCTATGCGCGACACAGCTTCATCACTGTCGAAGATGATTTCGCCGAGGACCTTCTCGAAGCAGTCAACGGTGAGAGCCTGCGGGGGCGTACCATTCGCATCGAATACGCGCGCGATTAGGCCCTTCATCCGGCCTCTCGTGTGCCACAGGACATGGAAAAGCTGATGAATTTCACTACGATTCGTATGCTGTGTATTTCGCTCGCCATCAGTAGTTTGGTGGCGTGTGCTCCTCCTTCCGTGGACCCACCGCCGCCCCCTCAGAAAGAGGTCAAAGGGCCACCAGCGCGAGTAGATCTGCCTCCAATGATAAAGCTAGCAGACTCACTCCCCCCAGAGACAAACGCCGATAGCACTCTCCGCGTGAGTGGCCTGCTCACTCGACGCGGTAAGTATCTGAAGCAAAAGGTTCTCGTTAAGGGATATGTTGTTGAGCGCTACACCTGCCCGAAGAAGGCTAAACTCTGCCAGCCACCACACCTCTGGCTTGCCGACAGCCCAGCGGGTGAAGGTAAGAGGCTGATGCTAGTAAATCTCGAAGAGAAGGCAGTGAAGCAGATAAAGCTCGGCTCAGAGCAAGTCGTCACTGGGGTCTTTGCAGATCGTTCGGACGACGGATTCGTGCGCTCTGCGGGCCTGTTGATTCATGAAGCGATGGAGACGAGCGCGGAGCGTGCTCGCAAGAACGAGAAGAAGTAACTAAGCCGCCTTTCGGGCGGTGACGACGAGCCTTCGACTACTCTCGCAGAAGAACGCTCCCTTGGAGTGAGCGGATCCCGAAAGCTCCACCATCTGTAAGCCAACCAGCTCACACATAGAGATCAACTCATGGGCGCTATAGAGCCTCATATTTAGAATCGTCTCTGTCTGCCGCCCATCGGAAAATACTAATAACCGCTTAATCCTCAGGCGGCTGCTCGCGATATCAAAATCGGAGTCCTCTTGGATTAGACAGCCATCACCTTCCCACCAAGACCGGCCAGGAACATCGTGAATCGCCATGTCTCGGTTCGCGACATCAAGAACGAGACGGCCGTTCGGCTTGAGCGCGCGCGCCATTTTTCTCAGCGAAACCAGATTATCGGAATCGCTGAAATAGCCAAAGGTGGAATCAGTGCAGATCACGGCGTCGAACTCATCGTCATATGCGAGATCGCGCATGTCACCCCAGACATACTCAGCTGAGAGCCCTTGTCGCTTCGCGAGGGCCTGTGCCTTCTTGAGCATGTCCTCACTCAGGTCGACGCCAACAACATCTAGTCCTGCTGCTGCGAGATGATTCGTGAGTCGGCCGTAGCCACAACCCACGTCGAGAAGGCGGCCACCTGAGGCCACTCCCAGGGTACTCTTGATGAAGTCGGCTTCAGTGCGAGTCGCCTCGCTCAAGGTTGGAGGTCGGGTCAAAAAGACCTCTGCGCCGAAGGCGTGGCGGTACCAGGCTTCACTGTCCTCGCGGTCGCCAGACTCCTCGACGGCGAACGCCCTCAGAACGTCGGCCACCAATCTCGGGTCGCTACCGGATGGGGCGAGACGGCGAAGAAGCTCAACAGCACCGTGTACAGCTTGTTCGGACGTATCAGTACTACTGAAGCTCGCTGTGTCAGCAGAGACCTCTTCGATGTCTTCTGGGCTCACAGACTCAAACTGAGGAGGAACGGACGAAGGTGGATCGGTGTCATCCTCGGAGACGATCGTCACCGAGGTTCGTAATCGCCGGCCATGAATCGTGCGAAAGATCGCCGCGAGTGGAAAGCCACTCTCATCAGCGCCCATCGTCAGCAAGGAGGCCCCTTGCCCATTCAAATTCTCGCTCAAGAGATCACCTCTAGTCTCTGGTGAACACACCCTACCATGCCCGGCGCAAGAAATTGGTCAAGATTCGACCACTCGCATCGCAGACTGTCTACTCGATTCAACCTGTTGTCTTAAGGGTGATGGCTTCACCCATGGTGATCGGCTCGCCTTCCTTACGATCTGCCAACCTGACCTTCGGGGTTGCGAACAAAACGACGGACGTTGACCCCAAGTGGAATGTCCCTAACTCATCGCCTCGAGCGACCCGGATAGGATCAGCAAAATGACGCACTCCCTTGTCGACACCACGGTTCGTCTCAAGGTCTTCATCGTATGCCATGGTGATATGACCGACAGAGGTCGCACCAACCATTACGGTCGCGACCTCACCGATTGGACTGTCGACATAAGTCACGACCCGCTCATTCACCGCGAACAGCTCGTCGACATTATCGACCGCAGCCTGATTAACAGGCCACAGATAACCAGGGATGTGGTGTGCGTAACGAATCGTGCCTTCAACAGGATGGTGGACGCGGTGATAATCACGAGGGCTGAGATATACGGTAATCCAGTGGCCGCCAAAGAAGCGCTCCGCAGCCTCCTCATCTTTGAGGAGCTGTGCGACGGAGAAGTCCCGGCCTTTCGCCTGGATAATACGTCCATCGACGATCTCGCCAGAGTTGAGGACCCGTCCATCCGCAGGTGAGACCGCGAACCCAGGGCGCCGGTCAATATTGCGTGCACCAAGCTTTAACCGACGCGTGAAAAACTCACCTACACTGCGATAATCAGACAGAGGGAGCTCAGCTTCACTCACGTTGACATCATAGCGACGGGCAAACCAACGCACGCTGGGGCTGGTCAACAAGCGCGGCAGACGAGCATGGGCGACAGCACCTATGCAACGACTCCAAGCGTTCTTGGGTAGCAAATGCAATGCAGCGATGAACAGACGGTCATTCACGGGGGGGCTCCTCGACGCTCCCATTGTGAAGCGCCGAATGGCGTTTACCCTAATTCTTCCAACTGGTCGAGCGCTTCTCGTGCGCCCACGTGCTCGGAGTCCAAATTTAGCACTCGAGCATACATGTCACGGGCCTTACGATGCTCGCCGAGCGAGCGCCGTGTCTCTCCCAACCTCCAGAACAACGCCAAGCGATCCGTCTCGTCTAGTTTAGACTGCTGCAATAGGGCGCTCTGTAACACTCTCAGCGCGTCATCCCACCGCTCCTGAGCTGTCAGCAGACCACCATACCGTAAAAGGGTGGGTAGATGAGAAGCGTCCACGGAATAACACTCAGCGAGCTGCTCTAGTGCCCGTGCTGCATCCCCACGCTCCTCGGCGAGGCAAGCAAGCCTATAACGACAATCCAGGACATCGCGCATTCGACGGGCCTTCTGAAAGCCGTCGGCCAGGGTATTCAGTAGCGTCTCGGCGTCCTTACTTCGACCCACTTGACCGTACAGTTCCGCCAATAGGCCGGTGATCTTTAGGTCCTCTTCCCGACCTACACGGGCCAACTCGAGGTCTTGAATCGCCCCCTCCAGATCGCCGCCCTGTCTACGTAACTCAGCTGCACGAGCGAGCGCGTCTTGTCTCGCTTCACCGTCGAGGCTACGAATCTGCAGCTCTGTCAGCTCTAGAATTCGAGCCGGGTTGCCAGGGTCGATAAAGTCATCGATGAGCGCCTGTATTGCGACCAAACTCCCAGTCTCCATCACGGCTGATTCGTAGTAACCTTGCGCCTTATCCCGGTCATCAAGATGGTTAAAATAGATGGCACCCAGGCGCGCCAGGGTCTCGCCCCTATCGTCCCCTTCAGCGTGCTCTAAAGCCCGCTCCAAGGTCTCGACAGCCCGCTCCCACTCTCCATCTCTCTGATACAGCTCTCCAAGTAGATTTAACGCTGCGGCGTGATTGGGATCTCGCTCTATCACTTCATTGAGTGATGACACCGCGAGCGCGTTGTCCATGAGCTGAGTCGCTGCGATCCTCCCGATGTCCAACAACATCGAGAGGGCATCCACGTTCGGCTCGTCTCTCACAGCCTCGAGGTGTGCTTGAAGCGCCTCAACTACATCAAACCAGCGCCCGTCATTCTCAAGTAATGGGCGCAGCGCGACGAGAACCTCTGGGTCGTCCGGTGTACTCGACAAAGCTTGCTGATAATACTCTGCGGCTGAATCTAATTGCCCCAAGCGCCCCTGAGCGTTCTCTGCGAGAGCGATGAATGCTGCGGCGCGCTGAAGCGGGTCAACCGCCTCCTCTAGGTCCACGAGCAGAAGCTCTTGCATAGAGTCCCATCGCTCAGTCTCGGAGTACAACGCCTGCAGCGCTCCCCTCGCCTCATGGGACTTCGGGTCGAGGTCAAACATTCGCTCAAAAACGCCGATAGACCGCTGCTTGTCGGCCAATTGATCACGCCAAAGCCAGCCCAACCTGCTCAGGAGCTCGGATGCATCAGCTTCATCATCTATCTCATCGGCTTGACGCTCCAAGAGGCTGGCCAAAGCCGCCCAATTCGAGGTTCCTGTGTAAAGAACATCCAAAGCATCCAAAGTAACCGGATCTACGGGATCGATCTCGAGACACTCCTCAAAGACTTCGATCGCACGTTCACCGTCACTCAAGTTCTCGGCGAGGATTCGACCCGCCTGCTGTAAGAGCGCCTTCCGCTCATCGGGTTCGAAGCACGCTTCGGCTCGCTGGAGTCGGGTTCGAACAAGGGGCTGCCAATCTTCTCCCTGGCCATAGAGGCGGTCTAAGCTCTCCAAGGCTACGGCGTTTTGATCGTCTATCTCGAGGGCCTTGTTATAGTGGCTGATCGCCCGCGCTTGG
>CALELH010000361.1 GCA_937902595.1 uncultured Myxococcales bacterium | reverse complement strand
CTATTTTGAAAGGTCATAAGTTATGTCAGCGCCACTCGTTCCAATCATCATGGGATCTAAGAGTGATCTAGATCACGGTCAGAAGATCGCGGACGCGTTGTCGGCATTTGGCATCGACAGTGAGATCCGCGTTGCCTCCGCTCACAAGGCGGCGGTGTATTGCCTCGAGCTATTGAGCCATTATGAGTCCCTGGACCGTCCGAAGGTCTACGTGACCATCGCAGGACGATCCAACGCCCTGAGTGGTCTGGTGGATGCGCACATCGCGTCTCCTTCCATCGCGTGCCCACCGTCTTCCAATAGCTTTGGTGGCGCAGATGTCTTCTCATCTTTGAGAATGCCGTCAGGCGTCGCTCCAGCCGTAGTTCTTGACGCCGGTAACACCGCTCTGCTCGCAGCGAAGATCTTCGCGCTGAACGATCCTGTGATTATGGATCGTGTGGTCGCTGCCCAAACTGCGGCGCGGCAAAAGGTGATCTCTTCGGACCAAGAGCTCAACGGTTAAGTAGTCTGACCATCGTATGGGAGTCCCTCTCGCGGGGAACTCCCGGAAGAGAAGCCGCTCGAGGTGGATGCACACGAGCCCAGTCGAAGACATGAGTGGCTAATGGCCGCCTGACGGAGTGAGACCATGGGAAGTGAGACGACGTATAAGGATGCAGGGGTCGACATAGACGCGGGTAACCGCGCCGTCGCCTTGATGAAGGACGCGGTCGCTGAGACCCATGGGCCCTCCGTCTTAGCTGGTGTGGGCGCCTTCGGCGGTCTCTTCAGCCTCGAGGCCTGCGCCGAAATGACAGCGCCTGTACTCGCTGCGTCGACGGACGGGGTGGGCACTAAGGTCAGGTTGGCCACTCGTTACAATCGATTGGGTGGTATTGGCCAGGACCTCGTCAACCATTGCATTGATGACATCCTCGTTCAGGGGGCAGCTCCGCTGTTCTTCTTGGATTATGTCGCCTCGAGCAAGCTCGAACCGGAGCAGATCGCGGCTATCGTCTCCGGGATGGCGAAGGCCTGTAAAGCCTCCAACTGTGCGTTGCTGGGTGGTGAGACGGCTGAGATGCCCGGGGTCTATGCAGACGGCGAGGTCGACGTGGTCGGGACGATCGTCGGGGCCGTGGATCGCCATCGGGTCATAGACGGAACTCGCATCTCGGTTGGGGATGTCGTCTTGGGCTTGCCGTCGGCGAGCCCGCACACCAATGGATATTCGCTCATTCGGCACATCCTCAAGGACGTCGATCTGGAGAGCTACGATGAAGAGCTCGGCGCGGTCCCCTTGGATCTGCTGCTAGAGCCGCACCGGTCATATTTCAATCTGGTCAACGGATTCATGGAGACCGGCGTAGATATTCGCGGAATGGTGCACATCACCGGTGGTGGCTTTATCGAGAACCCACCAAGAGTATTGTCTGACGAGGTCGCCATGCACATCGACCGCTCGGGGTGGGAGATTCCTCCTCTCTTCAAGTGGATTCAGGCGAAGGGCGATGTCTCTGATGCCGAGATGCATCGGGTCTTCAACATGGGGATCGGGATGCTTGTCGTCGTACCCAGCGAGGACGTAAACCGGGCCATCGCCTCGACGGGCTGGCCTGTTCATATTGTGGGAGAGATTCGGGAGCGCGCGGGTGAGCCCGTTACCTTCTCTCCGGCTCTTTAAGATTAGCCTATTTAATGCGCGTTCTCAGCGCACAAGGACAATGTCGTGACTACGATCAAGAGAGCTTTGCTCAGTGTCTCGGATAAGACAGGATTGGTTGAACTCGCTCAGGGCCTCTCGGAGAGAGGCGTCGAACTCGTTGCGTCTGGCGGTACCTCCCGGCTCTTACGGGAGAGCGGTCTTACGGTGACGTCGGTGGCTGATCTGACTGGGTACCCCGAGCTGCTTGGCGGGCGCGTTAAGACGCTCCACCCTGCTGTTCACGGAGGCATCCTCTCGAGGGACAGTGACGCCGACCGCGCTGAGCTCGCTGGACACAATCTGGCTCCCATCGATCTCGTGGTTTGTAATCTATACCCATTTGAGGAGACGGTCGCGCGGCCGGATGTGACCTTCGCTGACGCGATCGAGCAAATAGACATTGGCGGCGTCACCTTGTTGAGGGCGGCAGCCAAGAATTGTTCTCGCGTTACGATCCTGTGTGACGTCGCCGACTATCCGTCGATGGTGGAGCAGATCGACCAAGGCATTGACGCTCAGTGGCGCGTATCAATGGGTCGAAAGGCTTTCGCGCACACCGCGCGCTATGACGCCGCAATCTCAGCGTGGTTCGCTGACCAAGACGATGAGCAGGGCCATGACGCATTACCGGCTCGGCACGCGCCGGCCGCCGAGCGCCAACAGATCTTACGTTATGGCGAGAACCCTCATCAGGAGGCAGCGCTCTATAGTTGGGAAGGGGAGGCACTCCCGTTCACTAAGCTACAGGGCAAGGCCCTCAGCTATAATAACCTGGTAGACCTCGATGGTGCCCTGGACGCGGTTCAGGCATTCGAGGAACCAGCCGTCGCCATTATAAAGCATACGAACCCCTGCGGCTTGGCGGTTGGTGAGGATCTGATCGACGCCTACAAGAAGGCGCTCGCCTCGGACCCGGTCAGCGCTTTCGGCTCCATCATCGCAGTGAACCGGCCGGTGGACATCGGTCTACTCGACGTGATCGGAAAGCTTTTCGTTGAGGTCATCGCGGCACCATCCTTCAGCGCTGAAGCTTTGGAGTGGCTTGGTAAGCGTAAGAAGAACTGTCGAGCGGTGCGCATCGATGACATCACTGCGCCCCAGGTTCAGGTTCGAACGATTCGAGGCGGGCTCTTGCTTCAGACGATGGACAACCGGCCTGCGACACCCGAGGAGTGGCGAT
>CALELH010000360.1 GCA_937902595.1 uncultured Myxococcales bacterium | reverse complement strand
TGCGCCTTAAGGCGCTTCCGAGACTGACGTCGCAAACTGCGGAGCTCCGATGAGGTCACCATGCGCCACGCTTCGTCCGAGAAGAACGCGTTGATGTCGTCGCTCGCGAAGGCGTTCACTCGGGTTGGACGCAGGGCGTACTGATTCCTGGCCTCTCCCACGTCTTTGTGACCGAAGAGGGTGGGGACCACTACATCAGCCGCGACCCCGACTCGCTGATTTGACCCGCCTCCTGGGCTGAAGAAGCGCCCCATGGTGACCTTGATGGCCCCTAAGCCGTGGTTCGCTCTTCGTATCTGCTGATAGGTGCCCTTGCCGAAGGTGTGGTCATCGCCGACGATGACCGCGCGGCGATAGTCCTTAAGAGCGCCCGCGAGCAGCTCTGAGGCAGAGGCGCTCACACGGGAGGTCAGCACCACCATCGGCCCTGCGAACTGGATCGACGAGTCTCTGTCTCGGTGAATATGTTCGGGATGCTCACGACCTTCGGTCTTGGTGATGGCTCCGTTGGTGAGAAACATCCCCGCGATGCGAGTGGCGGCCGTCACGAATCCACCGCCGTTCTCGGCGAGATCCAGCATAAGACCATCGGCCCCCTGACGTTGAATCTGCCTGAGGAGGGCGCGGACGTCGTCGGCGGCGTTTGGCCCGTCTCCACCGGACATGTCGCCGTAGAAGGAGGGGAGCTCAATGCGCGCGATCTTCAGGTCGGAGTCGCCACGGTTGACGGTGTGCCAGGTGAGCTTGGCTGCTTCCTCCTCGAGCTTGATCTTGTCTCGGGTGATCAGGACGTCGAAGGTGCGCGTCGTAGGCGCCGTCCTCAGGACCGTCAGCTTGAGCTGAGTGCCGATCTCTCCGCGCATTAGGCGGCAGACCTCATTGAGGGGCATCTCGACCACATCTACGCTCTCGCCCGACGGCAGCTGGGTCACCGCGATGATGCGGTCATCACGCTGAAGTGAACCCTCGCGGGCCGCCGGGCTCCCCTTGAGCACCTCGGTGATGACCGTATACCCGTCGTCGCTCTCTACGCGGACACCGACCCCAACCAGGGAGAGCTCCATGGAGGTCTTCATGTCTTCCAACTCTGTGGCGGTCCAGTAATCTGAGTGGGGGTCGAGGGCACTGGCGAAGGTCTTGATGAAGTCTTCATAGACCTCTGAGATGCGTCGCTTTGCTGCTCTCTTCGCGATCCGCGTCAGCGATCGTTTGAATCTGCGACGGGCCTCGCCGAAGCTGTGGCCGGCCTGCATTTGGTACGCTAAACCAATCTGGATGGTGCGCTCGCGCAGCTGGTCTCGCTGAGCCTGGCTGCGTGTTCGCTTTCTCTGGCTCGCTAGCAATGGGAGCGAGACGCTGTGGTCGAGCTCAAGGTCGGGGCGGTCGAGATAGCTCTCGCCGTGTCGCAGTAGGTCCGCATACCAACGCTCTGTTTGCTCCTTGAGCCACGCAAGGTCTCGGCAGTCACCGGCACGAACTCGAGGCACCAGCCGCTTGAGACGAGCCTGGACCTGGGACAGCTCTGATGATGTCAGCAGCACTTTTCTAGAGTCTAGGGTCTCTCCGAGGAGGTTGACCACGCGGTTGTCCAGGCGTCGCGACGGCGTCGAGAACCGAACGTGATTATCGTGAAACATCTTCATGAGGCGACCAAGGTCCTGGCAGCTCAGCTCAGGGCCATGATCAATCGAGGGATCGAACTCTCCTGGGACGGGCGTCGAGTCGCCCTCTTCACTGTGGTGCCCATCATCTGCCTCGTCGTCTCTGGGAGAGTCCTGCTCCTCCTGTCGCTCTTCGTTGAGGTCCCTAGACAGGTCGGGCCCGCCCGGCGCGGCGTACGCCTGTTGATATCTCTCGGTCAGCCAAGTCCACTGATTCACGACATCGAGTCGCTCAGCTTCTGACTGGGCCCTGCCCAGGGTCTCGCTAGCTACGCTGATGAGGTTGCTCTTGAGGGACTGAAGAGTCGCCTGTAGCCGAGCCGCTTCGGCGTCCGAGAGACCCTTCACCGGGGGCATGGAGTCGATCTTGGCGGCCCAGAGATGTAGCACCTGAGCCTGTCGGAAGATCCCGGCGATTCGCCACTCAGGCGAGTGATAACTGAGCATTTGGCCATATCGCCGATACAGCTCGATGGTGCGAGACCTCAGCTCCAAGAGCACGCTCAGCTGGTCTTCGATGGCGCCACCGATCACGAAGGAGCGGTACTCTTCGAG
Organism: uncultured Myxococcales bacterium; assembly: GCA_937902595.1. GTDB lineage: Bacteria > Myxococcota_A > Bradymonadia > UBA7976 > UBA1532 > UBA1532. The sequence goes on along the minus strand of CALELH010000360.1, from coordinate 3,073 downwards.
GTCCACCTCGATCCCTTCAAATCTCGCTTTGGCGGCGTATCTTAGGTGCTCGCTCTCGGGGTCTACGAAGGTGGTGTCGATGCCTGGTCGGTCGCTCGGCTCCACCTTCAGGTCATCGACCACGCTGTTCAGCTTGTGGAGCTGGTCCAAGACCCGCTCGGGTGTGCTCTCTGGGGCCCTCTCAGGGCTGTCCGGCCCGGTCTCGACGACGCAGCCCAAGACGCCGATGATGATCCCTAGGCAAAATGACGTGACGATGTGACGTCTCATAGTCTGTTCCCCCGTACTCTGATGGGCATCGCGGACACACCTCGAGTGCACGTCTGGCCCCAATGGCCGACGCCCCACAACCCCGTGTTCTCTGTGGTTAAGTTCGTAAGAAATGTACGGAGCGGAGGCCCGCTTCATTCACCGCCCGTGAAGAAAAAAATGATTCCCGAGAGAAACGGACATTCACAGAGCGGCGTGACAGGGGAGGGCGAGGCGGAGCGAGGGCCGGGCGCCGACTCACTCGCGGGGCAATAAGACCTCAAAGCGTCCACCATAGGTGGGGATGTTGCCGGTGAGCTTCTTGAGCTTAATCTTGGGGTATCTATCCTTTAAGCGCTTCTGGAGCGCTACCGCGGCGTCGCGGTCGCCAGGATAGTATTGGACCTCTCCATCGCGTCCGGCGTTCGCCAACCTCCCTCGAGGCACGTAGGCATAGGTCGCGATGACCGCATACCCGTTCTTATGAATGAACGCTCTGTTCTCGACGGAGCGCGGCTTCTGACTGACGTCGTCTCTCTTCGATCCTGAGGGCAGATACAGGACCATGTCGCCCCGGCTCTCCTCGACTGAGGGCACCCCGGTGATGAGGACGGGCTCAAGCTCGGTGAGCAGAGCGCGAGCCTCGGTCACCTGCTGTCTCTGTGTGGGGCGCGCCTGGTTGGTTTGAATGAAGCGCTCAAGGGCGCGGCGCCCCTTGATTCCTCTGGAGGCCGCGACAGACTTTGCGATCTTCCACGGTTGCTCAGCGCCCATCTCTAAAAGGCTGTACGCCTCACTCGCAAACGGGTTCCCGTATTTGTGCTTCTCAGTCTCTTCGAGCCAAGCCTTGAGCTCGGGTCGATTCTCCTCAGGGTCTTCCCGGATGCGACGCTGCCAGGTACGAAACTCATCGCGTCGGAGCTCTCTGTAGGCGTAGAGATGAAGCTGTTCACCCGCGAACCCTCTCTTTGTTCCGTTCCTCAGATGGTGCTTATAGTCTTTGTCCGTTAGAAGCGGGTCGGCCTTAGAGCCCGCTACACCGAACTCCTCGGATGAGCGGGTGTGGAGAGCGGCGCGAAAGACCATCTCACCTTGACCCATGCGCCCGGTCTGCGGGGTTTGTCCAGCAGTCACCTTGCGCTTGGCTATGGGGGGCACCTGGGTAGCCAGGTGCTGGGAGATCTCCAAGGAAGTGATGAAGCCGTCACGGTCTCGGTCGGCCGCGCCCTTGAGGGCGTCGAGCAGAAAGTAGGTAAACAGCCCGTGGCCTTGGTACTCCATCGCCTCCTGCCCGTCGGTGCCTGCCGTCATGGTCAGGCGCACGTTCGCCTTCGTGATCTCGGCCACATAGTCCGGCGTGGAGACGGGCATGGCGCTGCCCCTGGTTTCGATGGCGATGCCCGAGTAGCAGGCGTCGGCCAGGAACATGACGTGCTTGGCCTTCATACCGTCGAGTCGTCGCTGCAGCCAGTCCATCTCGATACCCGCGTCGTCGGGCAGCTGCGGATCGGCGTCGTGGGGCATGAGGTAGCCCATCTTGGCGTCTCCGGCGCCGTCGCTGACGCCGTGCCCAGCGAAGAAGACGATGACCCGGTCGCGCTCCTTGACGTCCTTGGCAAGAGCGCGAAGCGCCGACTTGATCCCTTTACGCGTCGCCTGTTTGTTGAGCAGCTCGGTCACCTTAAAGCCGCGCGCGTTCAGGAACGCGCCGATGGCCTTGGCGTCGCGAACGGCGCCGCCCAGGTCCTTGAGTCCTGGCGAGTGGTAATCGTCGACGCCGATGACCAGCGCGTGATGGCCAGAATAGATCTTGTTGAAGTCAATGGACGACCCATGACTCCCACCAGCGGACGCGACGCCGGCGCCTCGTGTTGTGGGCTCAGCGACACTTGACGCATCCGCAGCGGAAGCGAGCCTCTCTTTCGTTCGTGCGAGCATGACCTCAAGGGCTTCGCCAGGGGTCTTGGCGTCGTAGTTCTTGGGCTCAAGGCAGACCGTGACGACCACCGTCTTGTTCTGGTCGTTATCGACGAGCAGCTGCCTGGACTTCGTGACCACGCCGCGTAGCGCCTGGTTCGTCTCCTGCCGCGACTCTGAGCTCGCGTTCTCCTCGGAGACGTTCGTCCCTTCGGCGGTCATCAGCTTCATCACGTTCTGTACTTCGATTGAGATAGAGCGAGCCAGGGCCGTGCGGGCCTTAGCCTCAGCGAAGCGCTGAGCGTTTCCGACGGTGCTGCGGACTCTCTGGTCGCCCGCGCCGCACCCCGGTGGCGCGTTGAGGGCCTCGAGCAGCTGCTGGTCGTAGCTGGTGCCGACGGCCGAGCGCAGCGGGCCACACCCGTGCAGGGTCGCACAGAGCACGCTTATGACCCCGATGTACAGAACCGATCTCATCAGCGCCCCCCGCGCTCAGCTGCTGAAGCTAGTCTAGAACACACACACAGAGTAGGGAAGGGGGCGACGTGCACGACGAACTCTAGAACATCTTCGCTCGGGTCTTGCTTAGCGCGTCACAGGTCACCTTGGAGTACGGATGCAGAGTGACGTTAAGCCAGGGGGTGCCACACTTCGTACTGGAGTCGCTCGGGAATGGGCAGCTCTTTAGATTGCCCATGGTCTGATCTTTGCCCACGGTGTCACTGTCGACCACCTTGACCCGCAGCGGCTTGTTCGGCGGGACTTTCAAGGCGAAGCCGCAGCCGAAGACACAGCGGTCGCTGTCTTTGCACAGTGGACCTTGCACCTTACCGTTTACGCGCAGCCGCATATCTGGCTTGGCGCCTCCCAAGCGAGAGTCCCACTTCTCGGACCGGCGGTTCTCGAT
>CALELH010000359.1 GCA_937902595.1 uncultured Myxococcales bacterium | reverse complement strand
TCGACGCGCTGCGCCAGGTACAGCTCGACATGCTGAGCGGTCGCCTGACCGCAGAGGGCGCCACCGCCACCGACCAGCGCGGCGCCACCGTCGCCGGTTCCGGCGCCGCCACCCCATCGCGAACCAAAGGCTGGCGCCACCCCTACTACTGGGCCAGCTTCACCCTGTCGGGGGCTGACGGGCCTATCGAACTCTCTAAGTCCGAGTAAGGATTCGGCAACTTCCGTCTTCGCCGTGAGCGTAGAAAGCTCTACAGTAATCTCATGAGGCTCTGGCTACATACGCTTTCGTTCAAACTCGCGCTCTGTCTCCTGGCGGCTCAAGCTCTGAGCCAAACGCCGCTGAAGAAACCTGAGGTGCCGACCAAACGAGCGGAACAGCGCGAGAAGCTCTCTACCCCGATGGCCACGGCCTTGGAGGAAGCGGACAACCTCATTGGTAAACTCGCTACACGCACCGAGGGCCGCTCGAAAGCGGCGGCAGCGCTTGCCGAACTTGAAACCAGCGCAACCCCAGACACCAGGTTGATCAGTAAGGCCTTATACGTCCTCGGTCGGTCAGCCCTACTCTCCCTTCAGTACGACCGCGCTGAGGCGCTAATATTGCGATCTCTGAAAGTCGGCGAAGCTGCGTATGGCGTCCGTCATGCTGAGTTCGGAAAGACTCTGTATATTTTGGGGCAGATAAAGCTGAGTCAGAGTGGCTTGGATGAGGCCCTCGATCTCCATAAACGTGCCTTGCTCGTTGTAAGCGCCGCTCATGACCCACTCCATTTGGCAAGCATAATGGTGCGCGAGGGCCTCGCCGACATTTACTTCGCTCGGGGAGAGCATGACTTGGCCATAGGAGAGATCACGAGCCTGCTGACAGCGCTACGCAATCGCCATGACTCCAAGCATCAGTCCGTCGCGTCGACGCTCAACACTCTTGGGCTACTCTATTACCGCATGGGGCGATACGAAGATGCGCTACGCGCGTATAAAGAGAGTCTCTCCCTTTACCGTACGCTGCTGGGCCCTAAACACATTGAGGCTGCGGACGGCCTGAACAACATCGCTCTCGTCTACCGAGAATCTGGCGAGTTTCAACAAGCCATCAAGTTTCACAACGAGGCGTTGGCCATTGAGCAAAGAGCGCTGGGCCAATCACATGTCCAAGTGGCTAAAACACTCCATAACCTGGGTCAGTGCTACAATGAGACCGGTGATCTCACGCGCGCTAGAGAGTCTCTAGATGCGGCGCTATCCATATACAAGAATACCTTAGGCGCTCAGCATCGCTCCGTGGGTGACATCCTCTTTGATATCGCTGTCAGCACCGAGCGCGCTGGTCAGTTCGCGCAGACCAGAAGTCATTATGAGGCTGCGCTGGCTATTCACCTGTCGGCGTTCGGCGACACCCACTATGAGGTCGCTCTCACCCTCCATGCATTCGCCCGCTACCAAGCACGACGCCAGAACCTCGATGAAGCCATCAGACTGCATCGGGAGAGCCTGAGAATTCGACAAACTCTGTTTGGAAAGGATCACCTGAAAGTCGTGACGTCCCTTCAGTCGCTCGCGACCCTGTACAAAGCGAGGGGGGAGTTCGACCGCGCGGCGCGTCTACTCGAACGCTGTATCAAGATCATGCGAGGTTTCTTCGGAGCCGCTCATTCGTCCATCGCCGAATTGCTCAACGATCAGGGCGATCTGCACTTCGTTCAAGGTCAATATAAGGATGCCCTGAAGCTCTTTCAGCGATCCACCAAGATGTGGGCAGAGACGCTGTCCCCTAAGCACCCTCGTGTCGCTTACGGGCTTTCCTTGCAAGCTCAGGTCCACATCGAGTTGGGTGCCTTTGGTTTGGCGGTCCCGCTGCTGGAACGCAACGTCGAAATCACCCGGGATGCCCGTGGTGAAGCACACGAAGACGTGGCTGGCGCCATTAACAACCTGGCCCGAGCCTGGTCCAATGCCGGCAATCACGAGAAGGCTGCGACGCTGTACCAGGAGAGCTTAGACGGATTCAGAGCTGCGTTTGGAGTGGCCCACCCAACAGTCGGAATGAGCAATTATAACCTGGCCTCTGTCTACGAGGACCTGGGGAAATATGAGCGCGCTAAACGCCATCTACGTGAGGCCCAGAGGATTTACACCGAGCTGTTTGGAGCGAACAACCATGACGTAGCAGACGTCATCGACAAGCTGGCCTCAATCGCCGCGAAAGAGCGAGATCATCCCCTCGTCATCACACTGCTCAAACAGAGCATCAAAATCAGGGAAGACACCTC
>CALELH010000358.1 GCA_937902595.1 uncultured Myxococcales bacterium | reverse complement strand
GTAAAGGTGCCCGCCGGTATCGACCACGGGATGAAGCTGCGTCTAACGGGTAAGGGAGAAGATGGCCCGCCAGGGTGTGAGCCGGGTGACCTTTACGTAGTGATCCGGGTCGCCGGCCACGACAGATTGGAGCGTCACGGTGATGACCTGCTTGGGCATCTAGATGTTGATATGTTCGACGCAGCCCTCGGCACTACCGTCGATTATGAGACACTGGACGGCATGATCCAATTGAAGGTGCCTGCAGGCTCCCAGCCACACGACATCCTACTGTCTCATGGCCAAGGGATGCCTCGGCTCAACGCCAACGGGCGCCGGGGTGATCTCCATATTCGTTTGAATGTGAACGTCCCAACTCGCCTCTCCGATGAGCAGCGAGCCCTACTTGAGCAGGTGCGGTCGGCCGGACGTTGACGCGTTCGCTATAGACCAGGCGACACTCGGCTTTTAATGAGCGCGCAGACCCGCTCGACGGCGTCGCCAACGCTCACCTCGTTGGTGTCGATCACAAGATCAGCGTCTGTCGGCTCTTCATAAGGGGCGGAAAGCCCGGTGAAGTTCTCAATCTCACCTGACCGTGCTCTTCGATAGAGGCCTTTAGGGTCTCGTCGCTCACAGACCTCCAGGCTCGTCGACACGTGGATCTCGACAAAGGCTCCGTCTGGGAATCGGCGGCGCAATTCTTGTCGTGTCTCTCGTCGTGGGGATACGAAGGAGCATAGAGTGATCACTCCGGCGTTATAGAAGAGGGAGGCAACCTCCCCCACCCTCCGCAGGTTCTCAGCACGGTCAGCGTCACTGAACCCTAAGTCACCACAGAGTCCATGTCTGACATTATCCCCATCCAAGACGCAGGTCGTCAGCCCTTCGTCGGTGAGCCTGTCTTCCGCGCTGTAGGCGATTGTGGACTTCCCCGAACCGGAGAGACCTGTGAACCAGACAACGACGCCGCCTTGTCCAAGGCGTCTGGCCCGCTCCTCAAGATCAACGTGACCCGGATGTTTAGTTACGTTTGTTGAGACCATCTTCACCCCATTCACAGGAGACGTTGTCACTGTGCCAGGACATTGGGGCCTGCGCTACGGCGAACTGCACATTGATCCTTAGAACAAATGCCTAGGGTCGCCATTTAACCAAATCTCTGGACTGAAGATGTGTGACATCAGCTGCCGTGATACGCTCACCAAGAGGAGTATTACCAATTGAAGTACCAGGATTTCATGTCTGAGCTGCGGTCCTTGGTCATTCGGCGAGCCGAACGATCTGGACGTTTGGATACATTATTTGCCGAGGTCGCGGCCAGCGCTAGCGACGGTGGGGCGGTGTTTTCCTCTGGCCAGGCTGCGTGGGTTGCGCTGCGTACGAGGGACCTCGAACTCGGGCGTGAGCGAGATGAGTGGCTTAAAGAGCTCGAGGCACTCGTCGCCAAGCAGCTTGGTGGGCGAACGCATCCATCACAGGAGTACACGAGCGCGGTCGGAGATATGACTTTGTCCGATGCAGCTCCGGATCATTCGGTGCT
>CALELH010000357.1 GCA_937902595.1 uncultured Myxococcales bacterium | reverse complement strand
GTAACGAGACCTGTACCGCGGATGTCTGCGTAGGTGGGTCCAGCCGCTGCTTCGGAGATGTCGTCACGACCTGCCTGGACAATGGCAGCGGGGAGATCGGCGCCTACCCATGCTCGAGTGAAGGGACAGGCTTTGGCAGCGTGTGCGTGGAATCGTCGCCAGGCACCGCCATTTGCACATGTCGTGACAGCTGGGACTGTCCGCCGCACATGCGCTGCGAGTCTGGCGCCTGTACGGGGCGGCCGGATCCAGCGACATGTCAGCTCCCTCCCGTTCCCTTCGATGAGTCGCTGCCGACAGCGGAGATCTCTTGGGGAGGAGGCGCCGACAAGGACCTTGTGGCCAACGTCCCCTTTGGTCGTTCAACTCAGGCGGTGATGACCCCACTAGTGGCGAACCTGGATGATGACAACGGTGATGGTCTGATCGATTCACGGGATTTCCCCGAGATCATTTTCCTGACCTTTGACCGCTCGAATTACACGTCTAACGGAGTACTGAGAGCGATCTATGGGGGTGGCCCGAATAAGGGCGCGGACCACTTCGCGGTCCTAGGCGATCGCGTCTGGCGCAGAGGGGATCCACTGCCCGAAGAAGGCAGCTTTGACTATGACGACGCAGACCTTGACTCAACAGCGATCCCGGCCATCGCCGATCTGGATCCAATCGGCGAAGGAGATGGGAGACCGGAGATCGTCGTGGTCACTCAGGATGATGGAGTGGCCATCTATGACAATGAAGGTCGCAAAATCACGAGTCGATACCATCGAGAGCTAGGAGAAGGGCCTAACCCCGCAGTCTCCATCGCGAACATCGACCAGCAAGGTTTCGCCGAAATCATCATTGGACGGAGCGTCTTCACCGTCGCGCGCAACGGAGACGGTGAGCTCCGCTTCCAAGACCGATGGCGTGGCAGTCATAACTCGGGCCGAAACGGCCAGGGTTCCATAAGCTGCATCGCCGACGTCGGCGGCATCGGCCACTCTCAAATCATCGCAGGTCCGACGGTCTACCACTTCCCGAGCGCTCCACAAGGAGCAAATCGACCATCAGACTGTGTCGCCAACGGTGGAGCTATCGAAGCAAACACTGCCGAAGAGATCGCCTGGTGTTCGGGCGAGCTGCTGGTCCTGTGGCGAGGAAGAGACGTGAATGGTCAGGAGGCCCAAACGGACGGATTCTGCGCCATCGCTGACATCCTAGGCGCCGATCAAACGGCCGCTCCAGGGCCCGACAATCCTCTCGATGGTCAACCCGAGGTGGTCGTCGTTGGTAATGGACGCATCCAGATCTTTAACGGCCAGACAGGGCAGCTTCGTCGCAACATTAATCCCAGGCTGGGAAATAACGGCGGGGCCCCCAATGTCGACGACTTCGACGGCGATGGTTTCCCCGAGGTGGGGAGCGCGTTCTCGAGCGGCTACATCATGGTCGATCTACAGACACCTACCGAGCGCTGCGGTGTTTGGAGCACTCTAGTCGACGATGATGAAGAGGCCCCGGTCGACCGAAGGCCCGGCGATATTGAGTGTCGACGTGACGCTGACTGCCTCCCGGGTGAGTCCGTCTGTAATCAATCCACACGACAATGTGTTTGCCTCCACAATGGATGGCGGCGCAGCACTGAGGACAACTCCAGCAGAGTGACAGGGTCTACGCTGTTTGACTTCAATGGAGATGGGGCCGCAGAGGTCATCTATAACGACGAGTGCTGGTTCAGAATTTACGATGGCATGACCGGTCGAGTGATGCTCAAAGAGCCGTCCGAGAGCAGAACGCGAATCGAATATCCCATCGTCGCTGATGTGGACAATGATGGAAACGCTGAGATCATCTTCACGACGAGCACAGAGTCTGGTTTCTGCTCGGAACGTAATCGCAGCGCTCTCGCTCCCCGCGAGGGCGACTGGAAAGACCATTATAACAGCGGCGTCGAAGTCTGGGGCGACCCGAACGACCGTTGGGTCTCAGCGCGGCGGATCTGGAACCAACACAGCTACCATATCACCCAGATCACCGAAGACGGTCTCGTCCCCATTCATGAACCACCAACTTGGTCGGTCCTTAACGGACGCTTCTATAATACGTACCGCTCCCAGCCTCGTAGCCTCGGGGTGGCGCCTGACCTGACCATCCCAGAACTACACGTGTCGTCTCCCGGCGACGGGTGCAGCGAGCTTACGGACGAAGCACAGCTCACAGCGCTGGTTCGGAATGAAGGAGATGTGCGCGTCGGACCTGGAGTTGTCTTGAGGGTATTCGGTGAATGGGTACCGGGGACGATCAGGCCTCTCTCGAATGAGGACGGTTCGCCAGTGCAGGCGACCCTACAGTCGAGCCTTGAACCGGGCAGCACCACCCGAATCAACGTCGACTATGATTCATCCCTCGATCCAAATAACAACGACGGACTCCCCCTCCGGTTTATCGCCAAGATAGACGCAGGCGGCGACCCTCAGTTCGGACGTGAGCGAGAATGTAAAGAGGCCAATAATGACGCGAGCGTCGACGTCGTCGCTCCAGAGGGCTTGGCCGACTTGACTATTGGAGAGATCGCGCTCGACGCTCGAATATGCCCAAATGCGATCCTCTCCGCTCGCGTCACCAATAGAGGCCAGCGTGCGGCTCAAGGAGCCATCGTCCATTTTTATGCAGGAGACCCAGCGGGAGGTGGCCAGCGACTTGGAGAGGTGGTCATCGAAGAGTCGATCGGTCCCGGAGAGTCCGTGGTCGTCCAAGCGGAGACCCGTAGATTGCCCACGGGCGCTCGGGTCACTCCCTTCGCCGTAGTAGATCCCGAAGACGTCATCTCGGAATGTAGTGAGAATGACAACTCGGGTCGAGGCCAAGCGGCCGCCTGCCGAATACCATAGGCACGCGCCCCCCAAAGCGGCGCCTTGCTCTGATGGCCACGCGAGGTCATGATGACTCTCATGAAGACTCTGGCCTGGTTGACCGACCCACACCTTAACTTTCTAGATGGGGACGCCCTCGACGCGTTCATCGAAGCGCTCCAAGCGGAACCCGTCGATGGGCTAGTGCTCACCGGGGACATCGCCGAGGCGGACTCAGTCCTACCGATCATGGAGCGACTCGATCAGCGCCTGAGCTATCCAATCTATTTCGTGCTCGGTAATCACGATTACTACGGAAGTAGCGTCTCGGAGACGCGGAGAGCCGTGGAGCGATGGGTTGCGGGCAGCGCACGTTCCCATTGGCTACCTGCATCGGGGGTTCTCGGTCTCAGCGAAACAACCGCGCTCATCGGCCACAGCGGCTGGGGCGACGGACGCATTGGAGACTTCTTGGAGTCAAATGTGAATCTGAACGACTACCGTCTGATCGAGGACCTGTCCGGCCTCCCCAAGAGTGAACTGTACGAGCGTCTCAAGCAATTGGGTGATGAGGCAGCAGTGCACCTAAAACAGACACTTTTGCAGGCTCTGGACGACTATGATGAAGTGATCGTCGCAACCCATGTCCCGCCCTTCTTGGAGTCGTGCTGGTATCAAGAGCAGACCGTGCTGAATGAATGGACTCCGCACTTCACATGCGAAGCGGTTGGACAGGTGCTTAAGCAGGTCATGAGGGACCACAGGAACAAGACACTTCGGGTCTATTGTGGGCATACCCATAACGGAGGTGTTGCTCAGGTCTTGCCCAACCTGGTGGTCTATACAGGCGGCGCCGAATACCACCGCCCTGCCCTACAAGAGGCGATCAGCGTGCGTTAGAGCAGGCGAACGACGGCCTCTCCATCCATCATCAGCTTGCCCGTCTTGAGATCCTTAATCGTCGCGATTAGCCATCGATTTTCATCGACACCAAAGGAGACGTTGAGGCGCGCGCGACGATCTCCGGGAGGATGCGGTGGATTCAACAAGCCCAAGGTCGGACTCGACTCGTTCAGTGGTACGACCAGCACGTCGTCAGCGTCCGCGCCGACGCGATGCAACTGACCTTCTGAATCCCAACTAAATTTTCGAGAAGCGCCCCGACCTGCGACTTCACAGATCACCAAGGCGAACTCGGTCTGCGGTTCGCCGAGAGCACAGGTAGGTACAAGACTCTTACTCCAATGATCCGGCTGCGTTGGAAAACGAGTCCCCTGCTCGATAATGGTCACTGGTGTTTTGGCGTTGGTCTTAGGGTCTGTGATCAAGATCGCGTAGTCATGGACTAAGAAATCCGATTGACCAAATCGATTAGCGCTATAGCAGGCTGCCCCAAAGGCCACCGCTTCAAATGGCTGCCAGGCCCGAACTCGGTCGCGGCCGAAACGATCCTCAAAAGTCTTGAACACCTTAGGCAGGAGAGTCGATCCCCCAACCATGAGGACGTCATCTATTTCATCTTCTGATGTGCCAATTTTGCCCAGCTGTTCCGATAGCTCATCCACGCAATCTGTGAGCATCTCGTACATACCGCGCGTGCTGAGTTCCCCAACGATCTGGTCCCTCGTAACATCCAGGTAACACGCCTCTGGGCCAATACGATGGCGGACACTGCGTAACTTCTCAGGTGGAGATAGCGAGAACGTGGCTCGTTCGGAGAAATAGATGGCTTCCTTAATTCGACGAGTCTCTTCGAGCATAAGTCGATGCCATAGCGCATGTTCCTCATTCACCTGGGGATCCAGCGGCACCTGCATTCTCGCCACGAAGGATTCGAGCAGCCATTGGTCTATGACATTACCGCCAATAGGACGGCCCGCTTTGGCGATCACTCGGCACTGCCCAATCTCCGTGTGACGTGGAGTAAGATCGACGACGGCCAGATCGAGGGTTCCTCCACCATAGTCGACGACCAGCACCCTCCTTTGGCGCCCCTCGAGACCGAGGCCATATCCGATGGCTGCGGCAACCGGCTCATCGATGAACCGCACGCGGTTCACCCCGAGATCAGCGCTCAGCTGCGACAGCTCCGCGCGATATTGGTCGTACGACTCCACCGGCACGGTGAACACCAGATCCTTGATTCTCTCCCCGGTGGTCTTCTTCACCTCAAAAGGAGTTCACGCATGAAGGTTCGCGCCACTTGTCGCGCGCTCACCGGCTCGCCTTTAAG
>CALELH010000356.1 GCA_937902595.1 uncultured Myxococcales bacterium | reverse complement strand
GGAGACGTACGACCTTGGAGAGCTATAAGACGGCGTCACCGGACTGGGATGTCTTGCTCGATCTAGATGCGGTGGCTAAAGCCGAGGACGAGAACTGGGTCTATAAGGGAGTCGACTGCCTGGCACCGACCTATGAGCGCTGTATGCTGCGTCTGTCTCGAGGCGGGAAAGATGCGTCCGTTCTTCGAGAGTTCGATCTTAAGACGCGAGCTTTCGTCAAAGGAGGATTCAAGCTTCCAGAGGCGAAGTCCTCTACAAGTTGGCTGGACAAGGACACGCTGTTTGTCGGTACGGATTGGGGCGAAGGGACCAAGACCAAGTCTGGGTATCCCCGCGTGGTCAAGCTCTGGAAGCGAGGCACCCCCCTCACGGCAGCGAAGACGTTCTTCGAGGGTGATGTAAAGGACGTGGGCGTCTGGCCTTCGATTTGGGATCGGCCCGATGGCCAACATGTCGTCGCCTACCGATCCAAGACCTTCTTCACGGCCACGTTCTGGTATCGACTGCCGGACGGAACCTCCGTTCAATTGCCATTGCAGGAGTCGGCCAAGCTCCACGGCTTCTTCAAGGGCGAGGTCCTGTACTCTCTGCGCGAGGCATGGACGGTCTCCGGTAAAACCTACCCCATCGGGACAGTGCTCGCGTCCAGATTGAAAGACCTATTGGCGGGGCAGGTGGGGACGCCTGTCGTCATCTATACACCGACGGCTCGGAGCAGCGTGCAGAGCATCGCGATGGCGAAAAATGACGTCTACATCGCCGTCTTGGACACCGTGAAGGGGGTCCTCTTGCGCGGTGAACTCAAGGAGGACCGCACCTGGACTCTGGAGCCTGTCGGCTTGCCAAAGAATGGGTCGCTCCGCGTGGTCTCCCACAACAGCAGTGAAGATCTGATCTTCATCAATTATGAAGACTTCAAGACGCCTGATCTGCTCTACGCTTATCAGCGCGGCGACACGGCACCGCAAGAACTGCGCGCCCTGCCTAAGCGATTTAACGCTGACGGGGTCACGGTTGTGCAGAACATGGCGACGAGTAAGGACGGGACCCAGGTCCCGTATTTCTTGGTTAAGCCAGCCAAGGCCAACTCGAACGCGAGTATGCCGACCCTACTCTACGGCTACGGCGGTTTTGAGATCAGCCTCACCCCGCGATACATGGCGACCTTCGGTAAGCTCTGGCTTGAGCGAGGTGGCGCGTTCGTGATCGCTAACATTCGCGGTGGAGGAGAGTTTGGCCCGGCTTGGCACAAGGCGGCGAAGAAGACCAACCGACAGCGCGCTTTCGATGATTTCATCAGTGTCGCTGATGACCTCATTAAGCGGAAGGTCACCTCACCTAAGCATCTCGGCATCATGGGAGGGAGCAATGGAGGCTTGCTCGTGGGAGCGACCTTTACCCAGAGACCTGAGCTGTTTAACGCTGTGGTTTGTCAGGTGCCTCTCCTTGACATGCTGCGGTACACGAAGCTGCTAGCGGGCGCGAGCTGGGCGGCCGAGTATGGAGACCCCGAGGATCCCGAGATGCGAGAGGCCATCTTGAAGTACTCTCCATACCAGAACCTGGATAAATCCAAGAGCTACCCGAAGGTCTTCTTTATTACGTCGACTCGCGATGATCGCGTTCATCCCGGGCACGCTCGTAAGATGGCGGCGCGCATGATGGCCTTTGGGAAGCCCATTCATTATTTTGAGAACATCGAGGGTGGCCACGCGGCGAGCGCGAATCAGAATC
>CALELH010000355.1 GCA_937902595.1 uncultured Myxococcales bacterium | reverse complement strand
GAGGTGTCGACGCTCACAGTGCAGCGACCACGGACGATGCGAATGTTCAGAATCGTCGGGCCGCGAGGGACCCACTCAGAGACACGCTCCTCCACCGCCCCGGTATGGTAGAGCTTTGATTTCTTAGAGCTAACGCTGGGCGTAAGACCGCCGAACTGCTCGAGATCAAGCTCTCTAAAGTTCGCCTCGAACTCCTCAAATGAGCGCGCGTTAAATCGCCCGACTCGCTGGAGGATGCGCGTGGGACAGGCGAGGACTCTGTTCGCGCGTCCAACGTGTCCCTTGAAGGTGACCCCGCCCGTGTCTTCTCTGATCGCCCTGAAGCCCGTCTGACGTAGCTCATCGGCGATGATCGGCTCGAGGCCTGGTGGACATACTGCGAATAGCTCTGCGTGACGTGCCATGACCGAAAATCCTTGGAGCCCGAGGTGTAGCCTCGATTATTGCATCCGAAAACCTCTCGCCGGGGAATATTTCGTAGCCGGAGCACAATTGAACAGTTGTCTAGAGTTGAAGGAGAGTTCGAGGTGCTAAATACGCCTGAAAATACACGCGTTTTCGTGTTTTTGGGGGTGGACAATTGATGATGTAGGAATTATCCTACCTTGTAGCACTTTCTGCTCCGTGGTCGTACCACGGCTTGTCGGTAGGACCGGTATTCATGGATAGCATCTTAGTTCATTTAATCACCGCGGCGCCCAGCGAAGAGATCTCGATTACGAGTTTGCTGGCTAAGGCCTCTCCCGTTGTTCAGGGTGTTCTTGTCATCCTCGTCCTGATGTCGCTCGTGAGCTGGTACATCATCGTCTACAAGTGGCGACAGCTCCGTCAGGCCGAAGCCGAAAGCGAGGAGTTCCTAGGGATCTTCTGGGGAGAGAAGAACTTCGGAACCATCAAGCGCGCGAGCGAAGACCTTACGTCGAGTCCCCTTGGTCACGTCTTTCGTGCCGGCCAGAAGGAGCTCGATAAGCTTCGTTCAGGCAAGATGGGTGACACGATGCAGGGCAAGATGGATGACCTCGAGAACGTCGAGCGGGCGTTACGTCGAGCGATGATGGCTGAGACCATCCATCTCGAGTCGATGGTGAGCTTCTTAGCGACGACGGCGAGCGCGGCCCCATTCGTTGGCCTCTTCGGGACGGTGTGGGGGATCATGTCATCCTTCATGAACATCGCCCGCGCGGGTGACGCGTCACTCTTAACGGTCGCACCCGGGATCGCAGAGGCGCTCATCGCGACCGCCATCGGTTTGGTGGCGGCCATCCCAGCGGTCATCGCGTACAACGCGTTCGCCAGTCGGCTTCGTTTCTTGGAAGCTGAGATGGAGAAGTTCGGCGCTGACTTCCTCAATATCGTCAAGAGAAACTTCCTGAGCTAGGGAGAGGAGCAAGACCATGGCGATGCAGGGAGGACCCAATCGATTGGGGCAACTGAGCGAGATCAACGTGACGCCGCTCGTGGATGTCATGCTTGTCTTGTTGATCGTGTTCATGGTCACGACCCCGATCATCGTCGATGAGATGCAACAGCGGAAGGTAGAGGTCGATCTGCCGACGACGAACGCTGAGCCGGTTAAGCCTGGAGATATGCAGACGATTCTGGTGCTGCACAAAGACTATCGGGTCGCCTTGGACCTTGGCCAGGGGGAGACCGAGCTGGCCACCTGTGCGGCGGCCAAGGGCGTCGACTACTCCGAGTGCCTAGGTTTGCTTGAGCCAAAGCTCAGGAACAATAAGCCTCTTCAGGATGGCCGCCGGGTGTTTCTTATGGCGCATCGTGGCTTGAACTACGGCTTTGTCGTCGATGTGATGGCGCGACTCAAGAACTCAGGGATCACGAATCTGGGTATGGTCACGAACCCACCGGAGGGTGGCGGGTGATGACCCGCACCCGAGACACGGGTGAGCAGGTCCTCTCAGCGGGAACGGCGATCTTCGTGAATGTGACGATCTTCTTGGCGATGGCCCTGGCTGGCCTCGCTGTTGATGAGCCCGAGGAGCCCCAATACGTCATGGCGGCTATGGTTGAGCTGCCGAGGTTGGGTGAGACTGAGCCTGACCCTAAGGCGCTGCCTAGGATTGTGAAGCCACCGGCGCCACCGCCTCCTGAGACGGACGCTGTCAGTTTGAGCCGCGAGCGCGAAGAAGAGCTCGAGAAGACCCGCAAGAAGAAAGAGGCTGAGAAGAGAAAGCTCGATGAGGAGCGTCGGCGTCTCGAGAAGAAGCGGAAGCGAGATGAAGCCCGAAAGAAGCGGACTGAGGATCGAAATCGGCGAAAGCTGTTGATGGCTGAGGCTCTTGAAGACATTGATGATGACCCCCGCGCAGAGGACGAAGCGCCTGGGTTTAAGCAGGGCCACAAGCTCGGTCGCTCGACGGACCCGAACTCCCTTCGGAATAAGCAGGTCTACGCGGCCCTCGTCAGCGCCGTCTTGCAGCGCCAGTTTGAGGTGCCTGCCACCATCGCCGCGGAGGTGCGGAGTCGTTTGGTTGTTGAGGTCTTCTTTAAGATTGATAAGAACGGCAAAGTACGCGGCCAGCCCAAGGTCGTTAAGAGCAGCGGGAACACCTTCTTTGACCGGGCCGCTGAGCGCACTGTGAAGCGCTTTGGCCCAGGCTCGGGCCTACGGGTTCCACTACCGACTGACAAGAAACTTAAAGCCACGATTCTGCGTGACGGGATCCGCGCGCGGATGAAAGGTCGCTAATGAACACTATTCGTCGACGATGTGCCCACCTCCTAGGGGCGCTCATTGTTCCACTCTCTATGGTTTTGCTCTCTGGCGTCGCCATCGCTCAGACAGCCGAGGGGCTCGAGGTTGATGTCGAGCAGGGTGGTCTCGTTCTCTTTCAGCTGGCCGTCCCAGATGCCATCAGCCTCAATGGGAAGTCAGACACGCAAGGGATCACCGAGGCGGTCACAGGGACCATCGTTCGAGATCTCAAGATCTCAGGCTTCTTTAATCTTTTGGATAAACAGGCCTTTCTCGTTGACCCGACCGCCGAGGGAATGACCCCGAAATATCGTGACTGGTTCAACATCGGTACTCAGGGGTTGGTGAAGGTTGGCTACACCTTGTCTGACGGCAAGGTCTTGCTCGACATGCGTCTGTATAGCGTCGACACGAGCCAACGTGTGGAGCTTAAGGCGCCATATGATGGACCCGTAGAGCTTCCAGTAGATCCACGGCGGCTCCGCAGCCACGCCCACGGTTTCGTCAATGAGATCATCCGGCATTATACCCGGCAGCCGGGTTTCTTTAACTCACAGATCGTGGTCGTGAAGCGGGTTAAGAGCGGGAAGGAACTCTACATGGTGTCCGCAGACGGAATGGATGAGACGAGGCTCACGAAGACGGGGGGCATTAACATGCTCCCGAGCATCGGGTCGGGTCGCATCTACTTCACGAGTTTCCGAAATGGGGGAGCTCACCTCTTCAGCTTGAGTGGCGGAAAGGCGCGTAGCTTTGCTGCCTACAAGGGCCTAAACACAGGGGGAGTCTTAAGCCCCGATGGCCAGTACGTGGCGGCGACCTTGAGTAAAGATGGGAACCCTGAACTCTACTTGCTTCATCCGGACACGGGGAAGGTGATCAAACGTCTCACCAACAGCTGGGGGATCGACACCAGCCCTGCGTGGTCGCCGGACGGAAAGCGGATCGCCTTCGTGAGTAATCGACACGGCTCTCCTCAGATCTGGGTGATGAACGCAGATGGAACGGAGCCGAAGCGCCTGACCTTTCAAGGGGATTACAACCAGACTCCGGATTGGAATCCTCGTGGCAATTTGATCGCGTTCACCGCCCGCGACGAACGAGCGGTGTTTGACATCTTTACCGTCGATGTTAACGACGGCAAGATCACTCGGCTCACGCAAAATCAGGGGAATAATGAGGAACCATCGTGGTCGCCCGATGGACGATTTCTCGCTTTCACGAGCACTCGCACGGGGCGAGCCAAGCTGTACATCATGAACGATAACGGTCGCTACCAGACACAGATTAGCACCGGTAAGGGCACGTATTTAACGCCCTGCTGGTCGCGCTGAGCCAGCGTCAAAAGGAGAAGAGCAGATGAAGACGCTTAGAGTATTGGGATATCTCGCGGTCGCGTTGGTGAGCTTGTATCTGGCTGGCTGTGGTGGACGCCCAGTTCAGGTGCTTGGGGACGCGGAGCAGGCTTTGGCCAACGCGGCGCTAGCTCGGAAATGTGCGCCCGATGAGCTGGCCGCGGCGCAGCGTATGTACGCTAAGGCCCAGAAGCTCGCTGACGACGGAGAGAACGATAAAGCGGAGGCGGCCGCGCTGGCGGCGAAGAAGCTCGCGAAGAAGGCTCTAGAGAAAGCTGAAGCGCGCAAGGAAGAGTGCCTTAAGCCACCAGAGGCGGAGACAAACCCCAAGGACTTCGTCGACACCTCTGGCCCCGGTTTGGACTCAATGACCCCTGACCGTGGTGGCATGGACACTGTGTATTTCGAATACAATACCGCCGATTTGAGCGACTCCGCTAAAGCCGTCATGCAACAGAACGCCGACTGGCTTCGTAAGAACACGGCCGTCAAGGTTACGGTGGTTGGTCATTGTGATGCTCGGGGCAGCACGGAATATAACCTCGCGTTGGGAGAAAAACGTGCCCAGACGGCGCGAAAGTATCTCGTTGAGATGGGAGTCGCGCGAGAGCGACTTGGCGTCGTGAGCTACGGTGAGGAGCAGCCCGCTGATTACGGTGAGACGCAGGAAGCCCACTCCCGGAATCGCCGGGCTGAGTTCAGAATCGCGCAATAATTCTAAAGGTTTACTTGTAAAGGAGCTCGACGAGCACTATCTATCGCCCCATGAACGCAATTAAATACTTAGTCCCGAACGGTTTCACAGCAACCTCAATGCTCTTTGGCTTGGCATCAGTCGTCGCATCTTCAAAGGGGGAGTTCGAGCTCGCGTCTTGGATGATCCTGTGGGGAGTGTTGCTCGACAAGCTAGACGGCGCCTCGGCCCGTCTGCTGGGAGCTTCCTCCGGATTTGGAGTCCAGTTTGACTCCTTCGCTGACTTCGTGATCTTTGGGATCGCGCCCGCCGCGCTCTGCTATTTTTCCCTTCGCGACACGGGGATCTACCAGAGCGGGATAGCCCATTGGCTCTTGCTGGGCGCGTCGGGCTTATTCGCCGTCGCGACCTCAGCGCGTCTGGCTCGGTTCAATATCTCCGAGCCACCTGATGGCGACGAGATCTTCTACGGGATCCCAACGACGTTGGTGGGCGCCTTGATCGCCTCCGGGTACTTGACTTGGTCACAATATGAGCTCGATGCGTCATATCTACTCGCTTTCCCAGGAGTGCTCGCCGTCTTGGGAGTGAGCATGGTCACTAATCTTCGTATCCCTAAGTTGAAGGCCCGTAAGAACCCCGTCATCCATTGGTTTCAGATTCTTAACCTGGTGGCGGTGTATGTAGTCACGCCCTTCAGACTCCTCCCCGAGTACCTCCTTGGGCTTTGCCTGGTTTACCTTGTGGTCGGTCTCACATGGGGAGCGCTCAACCCTGCTGCGGACACTCCGGAGCCCGAGGAACAACCCGCCTAAGACCTGGCCGCCTCATGCGCTCTCAGCGCTCTTAACCCCTCTCTGACTCGCCTAAAGCGTTTTCCACCTGGGATCACGCAACGAATACGTGTATTTTTCGCGCGCTTCTTAGTCTCAGCATGAGGAGAGTTGGTATGTCACAGTCATTGAGTAGCCTGCTGGAGCAGGTCGATCAGTTCGCACCCCGCCACCTAGGACCACGCCAGGTAGACGTGGACGCGATGATGGCGAAGGTCGGTGTGAGTACGCTGGACGAGTTGATCTCGTTGACGATCCCGAACTCGATCCGGATGGAGGGAACCCTAGATCTTCCCCCCGCCATGGGAGAGCGCACGGTCATCGCTCGTCTTCGGGATTTGGCTGATCGGAACCAGGTGTTCCGCTCCTTGATCGGGATGGGATACTCCGACTGCGTGACGCCGCCCATCATCCAACGAAACATTCTCGAGAACCCAGGCTGGTATACACAGTATACGCCGTACCAGGCTGAGATTGCCCAGGGACGCCTCGAAGCCCTGCTCAACTTTCAGACGATTGTGTGCGACCTGACTGGTCTGCCTATGGCCAACTCTTCTTTGCTCGATGAGGCCACGGCCGCGGCTGAGGCGATGGCTATCTCGTATGCCGCGTGTCGCAAGAAGAGAAAGAAACTCTACATCTCCGACACCTGCCACCCCCAGACGATCGAGGTCGTTCAGACTCGCGCCGAACCTCTCGGCTTGGAGCTGGTCATCGGGCCCGTCGAGAGCGCTGACTTCAGTGGCAAGGATTATTGCGGTGTCTTGCTTCAATATCCGGACACTCACGGGCGACTCATCGATCACAGCGAGACCATAACGGCCGCTAAGGAGTCAGGTGCGCTCGCGATGGTCGCCTCGGATTTGTTGGCGTTGACCATCGCGACACCGCCCGGTGAGTTTGGCGCTGACATCGTCATCGGAAACAGCCAGCGGTTCGGTGTCTCCCTTGGGTTAGGAGGGCCCCACGCGGCCTTCTTGTCAACTCACGACAAGTACCGCCGCCTGATGCCCGGACGCATCGTGGGTGTCTCTAAGGACGCGCACGGTGATATGGCATATCGGCTGGCGCTGCAGACCCGTGAACAACATATCCGTCGTGAGAGCGCGACAAGTAATATCTGCACTGCTCAGGTTCTGTTAGCCATCATGGCGAGTATGTACGGTGTCTATCACGGACCAGAGGGCCTACGTCGAATCGGTGAGCGGGTTCACGGCTTAACGGGCGTCTTGGCGGCTGGGCTGAGGGCTCTGGGATACGACCTCGGATCGGCGGCCTTCTTCGACACCATACGGGTGGAGACCGCTGACGCAGCCGCGATTCATGGGCGCGCTCAGGCAGCTCGTATCAACCTTCGCCCCTACGCGGACGGTGCGGTCGGCGTCTCTCTAGACGAGGTGACGAATCTTGACGAGGTCCAGAGCCTCTTGGACATCTTCGCTGGGGACGCTCAATCACCGAAGGCCGAGGACTACCTCGGAGATGACTTTAAGCTTCCTGGGGTCTTCGCGCGCACAAGCACCTATCTTGAGCACCCCGTCTTCTCGAGCTACCACGCGGAGCACGAGATGCTTCGTTATCTGAATCGGCTTCAGAATAAGGACCTCAGTCTCACGACCTCCATGATCCCCTTGGGGTCGTGCACCATGAAGCTCAACGCGACGACCGAGATGTTGGCTGTGACCTGGCCAGAGTTCGCCCGGATTCACCCGTTCGCGCCCAGAGACCAGTGGGCTGGGTACAGTGAGCTGTTCTCAGAGCTTGAGGCCTGGCTCTCAGAAATCACGGGGTTTGCGGGGGTCTCCCTGCAGCCGAACGCCGGGTCCCAGGGAGAATATGCCGGCCTGCTCGTGATCCGCGGCTACCACCGCGATCAAGGCGACGCACATCGCAACATCTGCCTGATCCCTACTTCCGCTCACGGAACGAACCCTGCGAGCGCTGTGATGGCGGGCATGAAGGTCGTACCGGTTCGATGCAATGACCGGGGCGACATCGACGTAGCCGATCTCAAGGCGAGGGCTGAGGAGCATTCTGAGAACTTGGCTGCCTTGATGATCACCTATCCGTCGACCCACGGTGTCTTTGAGGCGTCGGTCAGCGAGATCTGCCAGATCGTTCATGCGAATGGTGGGCAGGTATACATGGATGGCGCCAATATGAACGCTCAGGTCGGCCTCTGTCGGCCCGGAGACATCGGGGCTGACGTATGTCACCTCAATCTGCACAAGACCTTTTGCATCCCCCATGGCGGAGGTGGACCCGGCATGGGGCCCATTGGTGTCGCCGCGCACCTGGTCCCATATCTGCCTGGGCATTCAGTCACTGGGCTGGGTGGTGAGCGCGCCATCGGTGCCATCTCGGCGGCGCCGTACGGGAGCCCATCGATCTTACCCATCTCTTACGCGTACATTGCTATGATGGGTGAGCCTGGCCTCACGCTAGCGACGAAGTACGCGATCTTGGGCGCGAACTATATGGCCACCTTGGTCGGCGAGCACTACGACGTCGTCTACACTGGGGACAACGGACGCGTGGCTCACGAGTTCATCATTGACTGCCGTGGATTCAAGGCGTCCGCGGGTGTCACCGTCGATGACATCGCTAAGCGACTCATGGACTACGGCTTTCATGCACCGACGATGTCCTTTCCAGTAGCGGGTACCCTCATGATCGAGCCGACGGAGAGCGAGGCGAAGTCAGAGCTCGATCGGCTCTGTGATGCGCTCATCGCCATACGTGGCGAGATCCGAGATATCGAAGAGGGCCGAGCGGACGCCGAGGATAATGCGCTGCATAATGCACCGCACACGGCGCGCCGCGTCAGCGCGACGGAGTGGTCCCACAGTTACTCCCGCGAGGCCGCAGCCTGGCCGGCTGAGTGGCTGAGAACGCATAAGTATTGGCCGCCGGTCAGTCGTATTGACAACGCCTTCGGTGACCGCAACCCAATCTGTACCTGCCCGACTATGGATGCGTACGAAGCATAAGCCTCTGGGTCCGTCCCACGGATTGCCCTATTGAGTTTCGGCTTCGTGTTAACTTGGGCTGATCTTTTCTGCTCAGGGAGTCATCAGATGAGTGCCCACAATTTTGAGAACAGGCGACGTCCAACCCTCCCAGTTGCCATCCTCTTAGTCATGGCTGTGATCACGACGATGGCCACCTCTGAGTCGGAGCACCCTACATATTTGATGGGATGGTCGAGCGATTTTGGTTCTCAGGCGAAGGTAGAGGTCAAGATCGCTAAACGTGTGTTGAATTACCTTCATGACGAGGCTCCTAACAGCCCTTGGTATGTGGATGTCTACCTGAATGAAATAGATCCTGTTCAGGGTCAGACCGCCCGGTGGTGGCTGCTGGACGGCCAGGGTCAAGCCGCGACGACGGACCCCATGGAGTTCGTCGTCGGATCTGGGGTAGCCCCTGCGCTGCAAATCTTTAGTCATCTGTCCTATTACGGCGCGCTGCCCAGCGGTCTAGGGCACGCAGTCGCTCGCTTGGGCCGACTTTGTCATCGGCAGAGCGCAGCCGAAGACTGTCTCCCCTGTGACCTGAAGTACGGCTGTACGTTCAATATGGTTCTGGACGCTTGTGGGCTCGGGAGCGTGGCCGAAGCTGTCTTCGTAGTCCGTCAGGGAGACAACGGCTTTATCACGTGTCGGAACGAGGCCACCGGACCGGTCAGTTGCGGCGACAATGATGAGCGTGCTTGTGAGCCTCTGGCCACCTTGGGCGAGACGAACGTGACGCCATATACCCCCTCAGAGGACACACCGGCTTGTCGCATAGTAGAGAGCCCGGCTCCCGTTGACGGTGGAGTCACAATGGACGCGGATGAGTCGGTTGAGGACGCGACCCTGGCTGCCGATGGGGCGAGCGACGCAGCTGTGGACCTAGGTATAGAGTCTGAGGCAGACGCGGTGATGGGGTTTGAGTCAGACGCGGAGATTGAGCCTGAGGGGGACGCGGCGGTCCCGCAGGACGCTGATTGAGCCCCTCAATCGCTGGCGGTCTCTGGTATCCGTCGCAACAATAAGCCGACACCTACGAGACCGAGCAGTGTAAGCACCGCCGTCAACGCGAAGTGACCAACGTACCCTAAGGACTCCGCGCTCAAGCCGCTGACGCTGGCGATGAGACTGACGGCGATGACGATGACGCTGGCTTGGACAGTGTAGTCGGTCCCTGCGTGGTCTGGACGGCACTGATCCATCATCATGGTGAACAGCGCGGTGGTGGCCATACTCCCAAAGAAGGTGTCGGCGACGACCGCCACGTACATGCCTG
>CALELH010000354.1 GCA_937902595.1 uncultured Myxococcales bacterium | reverse complement strand
GACTCTAGCAGCTCTATCTGCATCCCTGGAATCACGCGTAGGACGCCGGCCTCTAGGGCGAAGCAACGAAGGCTCTCCGTCGGTACGGCGCTGACCCACAACGGCGAGTAGGTGGTCACAAAGATCTGAGCCGAGCCCGAGCTGCCGATCGCCTCAACCAGAGGCTCTATGGCGCGCGGGTGAACCCCCGTCTCAGGCGCCTCTAGAATAAAGACCGTGTCGGGGAGTTCTTGGTACGAGAGGGACGCGAAGGCCATCGCTCGCACCGCGCCGCCAGCCAAACGCTTCAGTG
This sequence comes from uncultured Myxococcales bacterium, assembly GCA_937902595.1. Taxonomy (GTDB): domain Bacteria; phylum Myxococcota_A; class Bradymonadia; order UBA7976; family UBA1532; genus UBA1532. The sequence continues at coordinate 2,838 of CALELH010000354.1, read as the reverse complement.
GGATCCGTGTCCCACCACGCAGCTCAGCGACCAGAGTAAGTTTACCGTCCTCTTCCTGAGTCTGAACATTGACGACGCTCGGAACGACCTCGCGCACGTGGCACTTCCACTCGTTGAGGCGGTCCTGAGGGCCTTGCTCAAGAGCGCGTACGACGCGAGCGAGCCCGGCGCCATCATTCTCAAGAAGCGCGTCTCCCTCGACATCACAGGGGGCGCAGAGCTGCTCCAAGCTCAGGTTAAGCTCCCGAATCCCCATCCCGAGCATGGCGCGAATGCGACGCGCGGCCGGAAACCTCTCCGCGTCGTCCGGCAGTTGGGACAGCGCCGACACGTCATTGCCGACCGGCGCAGTGGTCGTCTTTCGACTGGAGGGATGCTCCGAGCCGTACCGCGCTTGACCGTTCTGTCCGAGACCAAGCGCCTTCCGCCAACCTCGAGGCGTCGTGGTCTGAATCGCGGTCTGCGGTGGAATCTCCCTTGGTGAAAGGTACAGCGCCTCTTTGCGCACACCGACGCCACCTTCGTCTAATCGACCAATCTCGAGCTCGTAACGCGCTCTCGCGTGGTCGTACCGCACCACCTTGGGAAGTAAGAACTCAATGGCGATCCCAAAGCCGTCCCCTTCTCCAAACCAGACAAGATCATCGAGCTGGTTGGCGCGCAAGGCGATCGCCGCTGCGACCCCCTCATGGAGGACGTCTCGGATAAAGCCTAAGACGTCAAAGAAGGTGCTCTTGCCCGTGGCGTTATCGCCGACAAAGACCGGCCTCTCATCCATCTCCACACGCACGGACCGTAAGAGCCCATACCGCTCCACGTGAATGGCGCTAATCTTCAAGCTCCCCTGATCTACGTCGTCATCGGACATATACAGGTTTTCGAAGCGGCGAAGGCGGGTCGGCAGGCTCTGTGTCCGCCAACGCAGCAAGGTGCTCGCTCGCCGTCTCGCGGTCGCCGGAGCGATGCCCGCGACCTCTTGAATCTTCAGGGAGAGGAGGTCCTGCTCAGGCTCCTCATCATCCAATAGGTTCGCGGCGATCTTCTGCAGATACTCGCTGGCTTCGATGGACTTGCGATAGATCGCTCGTTCTTCCTGAGAGCCTGGCGCGGTCGTCACCAACTCTGCGCCCAGCGGTTCTACTGCCCACTCCTCGTCATTCTTGCAGAGCCAACCGAGCACGCGAGCGGCGTGTAGGTGGTATCCTACGTGACGTGGATGAAGGGTCATCACCTTTTGAAGTCGCGCGGTATCTGTCGCGCCGAACTGCACAGTCTGTACGAGTTCACGAATACGGCTCAAGCTATCCGCTTGGGGTACGTCGACGGCTTTCATGCTGCTCCAATGATCCGGAAGTGCCGGAGAGACTGACAATACGCGGCTTCGCGGTCTCTGTCGATAGCCATGGTCAGATCCGTCGGTTCTTTGCTCTCAGGCTCGCGGAACCCACCTCATTTATTGCCGTCGACGTCGGATCCTCGCCATTAGAAGGAGCATCAGGAGTAGGCCGATCCAGCTGTCTCGTCGTCCATCGGTCGCGCGACAATCACAGCCGTCTCGCACCGCCCTTCGGTCCTCCCCAAGGTAGCTGTCAGGGCAGTCTCCATCGCCGATACACGCACCTTGGTCTCGAGCGCCTCCATCCACTTGATTCTCACTGACATCCAGCGAACCATCGGCGCTAGAGGCGCCCTGGTCGACCTCTCCTTGGTCCTGCGTTGTGCTGTCCAAAGGACCGCCGTCCGCTTCGGCAGTCGCGTCCCGAGCGGGTCCCTCGGCGTCAGTGGGCGTGGCCGCATCTTGCGGGGTCAAACCAGCGTCCAGTCGACAGTCCTCGTCCAGCACATCGTCACAGTCGTCATCCAGACCATCGCAGGTCGGGTCACTCTCCGCTGGATCCCCAGGCTCGCAATCATCGTCTAATTGTCCGTCCACGCAGCGAGTTCGCCCTCGGCGGATACATGATCCAGTGCCGCAGACGCTTGAGCCCTCAGCAGACTCATCGATCTGTCCATCACAGTCATCATCGAGTCCGTCGCAGTTCGCGTCATCACCCGTTGGGGCGCCTGGTCGGCAAGCGCCTTCTACCCGGCCGTCGACGCACGCGCCGATCACCTCAGTCACACAGACTCCCAAGCCACAGCGAACGGGCTGACCGGTGAAATCCTCGTCTAAGAGGCCATCGCAGTCGGTGTCGACTCCATCACAGATCCCGTCCTCGGCCTCGGCTCTGCCCGGACGGCAGTTGCGTAAGAGCTCTCCCCCCAAACATTGAGTGACCCCTATAGCCGCGCACGCACCAATGCCGCACTGGAACTGCTCGGGCCTAAAGTCCTCGTCGATGCGCTCATCGCAGTCATCATCCACACCGTCGCAGCGAGGGTCATTCGGGGATGGAGGCAGCGGACGGCAGGTATCGATCATCTCGCCGCCCACGCACGTCATTAGGCCACTACGCCGACACGCACCGACGCCACACTCTGTCGGCTGGGCAGCAGACCTCTCATCCACGAGCCCATCACAGTCAGCGTCCACACCATCGCAGTTGCTATCGCGTCCCTGAGGTTCTCCGGCGACACAGTTATCGACGACCGCCCCATCAACACAGCGGAGCTCACCACGACGCACACACACACCCACTCCGCAGCTCGTTAGGGTGACTCCAAAACCCTCGTCAAAGAGTCCATCGCAGTCATCGTCGACGCCGTCGCAGTCTGTGTCGTCTCCAGTGGGCCTTCCTGGAGGACTCGGACTGCTACTGCGGCTTCTGCTGCTCCTGTCAGGCGTGATGTCACTCTGAGTGCGTCTACCACGCAATCCGCCCGGAGATGTGGGCTGAT
>CALELH010000353.1 GCA_937902595.1 uncultured Myxococcales bacterium | reverse complement strand
GTCCATGTGTCTCCAATCAATTACCGTCTAGAGGTCTCTAGGATAGGCACCCCAAGAGCGCCTCTTCAAGACCCAGGTCCCACTTCACCAGATACATACCGACGAGCGGCTCTAGCTGACTCTCTCAGGCATAAATGATGTCGGTACCTAGGCCGGTAGAAGACTCTATTGAACGTAGTTTCGTGGGCGGCGTTGCGCGCGCGTGGGGGCGGCGCTATGCTCCGCGCCTTCAGTGAAAGGGCGACTAAGAGATGTCGAAGTACGATCCAGCGAGTATCGAGCCGAAGTGGCAGGCCTACTGGGCAGAGCACAACACCTTCAAGGTGTCCGACGATATGTCGAAGCCAAAGTACTACTGCTTGGACATGTTCCCTTATCCCTCTGGGTCGGGCCTCCACGTTGGGCACCCCGAAGGATATACGGCGACGGACATCATGTGCCGCTACAAGCGGAAGAGCGGCTTTAACGTGCTGCATCCAATGGGCTGGGACGCCTTCGGCTTGCCCGCTGAGCAGTACGCTCTGCAGACGGGCACACACCCAGCGGTCACGACCGCGAACAACATCAACACCTTTAGAAGACAGCTGCAGATGCTGGGCTTCAGCTATGATTGGGACCGAGAGGTCAACACCACCGACCCCAATTACTACAAGTGGACTCAGTGGATCTTCTGCCAGCTCTATAAGAAGGGCTTGGCCTACATCGCTGAGGTCCCCGTGAACTGGTGTCCGGAGCTGGGCACCGTGCTCGCCAATGAAGAGGTCATCGACGGCAAGAGTGAGCGCGGCGGGTTCCCCGTCATTCGCAAGCCGATGAAGCAGTGGATGTTCAAGATCACCGAGTACGCTGACCGCCTGCTGGAAGATCTAGAGTTGGTGGACTGGCCAACGGGCACCCGGGTGATGCAAGAGGAGTGGATCGGACGGAGCTTCGGCGCCGAGGTCGACTTCAAGGTCAATGGTCACGACGGCGCGATAACCGTGTTTACGACCCGACCAGACACCTTGTTTGGCGCGACCTATATGGTGCTGGCGCCTGAGCACCACCTAGTCTCTCAGATCACGACCTCGGAGCAGTCCGCTGAGGTCTCGGCCTACGTGGACGCGGCCATCCGCAGGTCTGAGCGGGATCGGGTCACCGACGTAAAGACTAAGACGGGCGTGTTTACTGGCGCCTACGCGACCAACCCTGTCAATGGCGAGCCGGTTCCCGTGTGGATCAGCGACTACGTGCTCGCGACCTACGGGACCGGCGCGATCATGGCTGTGCCTGGTCACGACCAACGCGACTGGGACTTCGCGACCGCATTTGGCCTCCCTATCGTCGAGGTCATCAGCGGTGGTGATGTGACCGAGTGCGCACACACGGGCGACGGCACGCTAGTCAACAGCGGGCTCATCGATGGGCTGAGCGTAACCGACGCCAAGGCCAAGATCACCGAGTGGTTAGAGAATAACAGCGCCGGTAAAGGGACCATCAATTACAAGCTGCGCGACTGGCTGTTTAGCCGACAGCGCTACTGGGGTGAGCCCTTCCCCATTATCCACGCCGACGATGGAGAGATCATTCTCCTCGACGAGTCAGAGCTACCTCTGCTGCTCCCTGAGACGGAGAACTATAAGCCCTCAGGCAGCGGTGAGAGCCCCCTCGCGAATGTAGAGGACTGGGTGAACGTGACTTTGCCCGACGGTCGAACCGGTCGCCGCGAGACCAACACCATGCCGCAATGGGCCGGCTCCTGCTGGTACTACCTGCGCTATATCGACCCTCACAATGAGGAAGAGGGGTGGGATCGCGCTAAAGAGAAATATTGGATGCCCGTCGACCTCTACGTCGGTGGCGCAGAGCACGCCGTGCTGCACCTGCTCTACGCGCGCTTCTGGCACAAGGTCCTCTACGATCTTGGCCATGTCAGCACCCCTGAGCCATTCATGAAGTTGGTCCACCAGGGGATGATCCTGGGCGAAGATAACCAGAAGATGTCCAAGTCTCGCCACAACGTCGTCAACCCGGACGACGTCGTGGGGTCCCATGGCGCCGACGCGATGAGATTGTACGAGATGTTCATGGGGCCTCTTGAAGCGACCAAGCCGTGGAACACGAACGGCGTCGATGGAGTCCGCCGCTTCCTAGATCGAGTCTGGCGCCTCGCGGTCGATCAAGACAGCGACGCCTGCCTCGTGACGGATGAGACCATGACTGGAGACCTGGAGAGGGCGCTCCACAAGACCATCAAGAAGGTCACCGAAGACATCGAGGGGATGCGCTTTAACACGGCCATCTCCGCCATGATGGAGCTGACTAACGCGTTAACGAAGGCAGGTCACCGATCGCGGCATGCTCTGGAGACGCTCACCCAGCTCTTGGCGCCCTTCGCACCTCACTTCAGCGAGGAGCTGTGGGCTCGCCTAGGGCACGGGGAGAGCATCGCCTACGTCGACTGGCCGACCTACGACTCTGCGCTGACCGTTGACGACACCATCACCTACGCGATCCAGGTCAACGGTAAGATGCGCGGGCAGATCGAGCTGGCTAAGGACGCCGACAAAGAGGGCGCCCTGAAGTCTGCCAGAGAGATGGAGAACATCGCTCGTCATCTCGAGGGCAAGACCATTCGACGGGAGATATTCGTCCCCGGTCGGATGATCAACTTCGTCGCTAATTAACGACGTCTTATCCCTCTTTACCTCAAGGCGCTCATGTCACATGTGACGTCACGATCTTCGTGTCGTCACAGCGCCAATCTGGCTTGACACCTCACCGATCCGCCAGGAGGAGCCTCGCAACCATTCCGCGGGTTTAACCTTTACTTTCATACACTTGAGAAACTGGTTAACTTTGGCACCCCCTCTGCAAAAAAGAATCTCCAACCACTGAGAGATGGGCGTCCGTGTCCATGTTCTCTCGAAAACACATTGGAGGTGAGAGATGAAGAAGTACTCAATGATGATCCTAATCGGCTTGTTATCACTCGGTCTGTTCGCGTGCGGCTCTGAAGAAGATTGGGCAGCTGAGATAAACGATGAAGTCTCGGAAGAACTCACAGAGACGGCGCTCCGCTCAGTCGAATCGGAGCTCGCCATCGAATCGGAGCGCGCGATCCCCGATCGACTCAAATACAAGTGTTTCTGTGATGTGTCCAACCATTCATGTGGCCCTGACTATCCGTTCCCCGTCGTCAAAAAGAGCACCTGCCGCTACAAGCGATCAACTGGCAAATGCGTAGGCAAATGTATGGCTCGATGCGCAGATGGTGCGAGTCATATCGAGCGTGGTAGCGAGTTCAAAGGGCGCTGTAAACGACGCCTCATTCGACCCGATGGCACCATCTTCGAAGAGGTCTTTGATTGCGACAAGAGCGACCTAGTGCAAGACAGCACCGAGAGATAATCTCTCTGGGTCGAGCGGAGAACCCGGCGTGCACGCGCCGGGTTCTCTCATTTGATGGCGTCCCTGAAGCGGGCCACAATCTCGGCCTCTTGGGGGTGCACGCCATCTTCTACGATGGGCCTCCCGCCCACATAGACATCCCTCACCGCCCGCGACTGAAGCGAGAAGACCAGGTCGGACTTCACGGTCTCCTGTGTCGTCCCCGCGATGGAAACATCATTGAGATCGATGGTGATGAAATCGGCGGGGCGGCCCACAGCTAAGGTGCCCGCCTCGGAGCCAAGCGATCTGGCACCGTGTGCGTTGAGCATGGGCCAGAGAACATCGGCGGTCTCCAGACGTTGAGCGTCATCTTCGAACCACGCCTCGCGGGTCATCGCCAGCACATTGCGCCGCTCCTTCAAGAGGCGCTCGTGGTACTCCACAAGTCGAACGTCTGCCCAGAGATCGATCTGCGCCTGACTGTCTGAGCCCAAGGAGATGGGCACTCGGCGCTCACTCAGCGCCGTCGCAGGGAGAAACCCATCCCCTAGATTACGCTCCGTCGTCGGGCACGCACATACAGTAGGTCGCTCGTGCGCCATCAGCGCCAGGTCGTCCTCGTTCAAATGAGTCGCGTGGACGAGGGTTACCCGAGGGTTGAGGAGACCACGATCAGCGAAGACGGGCACCGGGCCGGCACCATACTCAGCGATAGACTCCTCAAGCTCGCGTCTCTGCTCGCAGGCGTGGATGTGGACGACGCAGCCCGTCTCGTCGCTGTACTCAGCCACGCCATCCAACCAATGGCCGGGCACGGCCCGGATGCTGTGGGGCGCTAGACCGACGCTCACCTCAGGGTCCGATGCATATCTCGCGCCCAGCGCGGCGCTGTGCTTCAAGTACGTGTCGACGTCGGGCTCGATAAAGCGACGCTGCTGAGGACTCGCAGGTTTCCCGACCCCTCCGCGGTGATAAGCGACCTTCAACAGAGTGATGCGGATCCCCACGGACCGGGCAGCGGCGATGACTCTGTGCGCCAACTCATTGGGATCCTCATAGGGTGTGCCATCGGCCTGGTGATGCACGTAATGAAACTCGCCGACATGGGTGACTCCAGTCAGGGCCATTTCAAGAAAGCTCATCCGTGAGACCGCTTCGATGGATTCCGGCGTTAAGCGTCCCGCCGCCGCATACATCAAGGTCCGCCAGCTCCAAAAATCTTCGTGGGGCCGGCTGGCATCCAAGAACTCAGTGCGCCCTCGAATCACCCTCTGAAAGGCGTGGCTATGGCCGTTTATGACGCCTGGCGCTATGACGACCTCGCCTAAGTCGACGTCCCAGGGACCATAACCTATGGAGGCTATGAGACCATCCTCAACGCCCAGTACAGCGTCCTGGAGGACCCCCTCTGGGGTGATCATGTATTTGGCTTTATACCCGGTCATAAGGTCAGAGTAGACCGAGCGCACGTGCGTTGCCAGTTGATCACAGCCCTTGGCTGGGGCAGGCTACCCACCATGACTGAACAGCAACAACGTGTCGCCTTCGTGACTGGCGCCTCTCGAGGCATCGGCGAAGGCATCGCTCGGGCCCTCGCTCAGGCAGGATATCGTGTCGCCTGCGCCGCGCGCTCGAAAGACGCCATCAGCGCCCTCGCCGAAGAGATCGGCGGACTCGCTGTCCCGCTCGATCTCACGGAGACCGACGCCATCTCCGAGGCCATCGATATCGTCGAGTCGACCTTGGGCCCAATCGATGTGCTCGTGAGCAACGCCGGCGTTGCCATGAGCGCTCCCCTCGAGCGCACCAGTGACGCAGACTGGGACAGCACGATCGCCGTCAATCTGACCGCTGGTTTCTTGCTGACCCGTCGCGTCGTCCCCGGGATGGTCGAGCGCGGTGCGGGGAGAGTGATCTATTTGGCGAGCAACGCGGGGCTCTCGGGCTACGCATATACGAGCGCCTATTGCGCCTCTAAGCATGGTGTCATCGGGCTCATGCGCGCCCTCGCTATCGAGAACGCCCGAACGGGCGTGACCTTCAACGCTGTCTGTCCTGGATTCGTCGAGACGGACATCGTGCGGGAGACCATTGAGAAGATTCAGGCGACGACGGGACGGGACGCAGAGGCCGCCCGAAGAGCTTTAGAGAAGATGAACCCCCAGGGGCGGCTTATTCAGGTCGACGAGGTCGTCCACGCGGTCATGGCGCTCGTGGATGAAGGCGCGAGGGGAATCAACGGACAGGCCATCACCATCGATGGCGGGCAGGTGATGCACTAATGGGCGGACAGATTATAAATCCAAGAGGGTGGCCGAAGCCGAAAGGCTACAGCAACGGGATCGTCGCCGAGGGTCGCGTCTTGGCCATCGGCGGTCAGATCGGGTGGAATAAGGACCAAGTCTTCGAGCACTCGGACTTCGTGGGTCAGTTTGGACAGGCGCTCGCGAACGTGCGCTCGATCCTAGACGCCGCCGGGGCCGATCCGAGCGATATTATTCGCATGACCGTCTATGTGACCGACCTAGACGCCTACCGAAGCAATCTGCGCGCTCTGGGCCCCGTCTGGAAGCTCCACCTTGGACGCTGGTATCCGGCGATGGCCCTGGTGGGCGTAACTGGGCTCGTTGAGCCCCAGGCTTTGGTGGAGATCGAGACCACCGCCGTTCTGCCTCCTAAGGAGAGACGATGAACCCGGTACATTTTCGCTTCGAGCGGCGCGGCCGCGTCGGCATCATCACCCTAGATCGACCAGACCGACTCAACGCGCTGACCTTCGCGAGCTACGAGGAGCTGCGTGACTTCTTTGAGTATCTCAATGGCCAGAGCGACCTCGGAGCTATCGTCATCAACGGAGCCGGGCGTGCGTTCTGTGCCGGTGGCGATGTGGAAGACATCATCGGCCAACTCTTCTCAAGGGATATGCCGGGTCTACTCCAGTTCACTCGAGTGACCGGCGCCCTGATTCAAAACATTCGTCGAGTCAATAAGCCCGTCATCGCGGCGATTCATGGAGCCGCTGTGGGCGCGGGCGCGGTCATCGCGCTGGCCTCAGACATTCGAGTGATTGGACCCAAGGCGAAGTTCGGCTGCGTCTTCCCACAGGTCGGCCTCTGCGGCGCTGATATGGGCTCCGCCTATCTCTTACCGCGGATCGTGGGTCTGGGCCACGCGTCGGAGCTCCTGCTGACCGGCGAGATCATCCGCGCCGACCGCATGGTCGAGATCGGCCTCGCGAACCGTCTGGTGGACGCAGACGCCGTCTTCGATACGGCCTTCGCCCTCGCGGAGCAGATCGCGAACGGACCGCGCTTCGCCAACGCCATGACTAAGAAGATGATTGAAGATGAGTCCCACCAGAGCTTGGAGGAGGCCATCGAAGCTGAGGCGCAGGCGCAGGCGATCTGTATGGCCCATAGTGATTTTCGCGAAGCCTATGACGCCCGCGTAGAGAAGCGAGCGCCAAACTTTAAGGACTTCGAAGCGTGAATCAGACTCCAACGAGCTCTTATGATGACCTGGGGGTCTTCTTTGAGGACCGCCATGACGCAGTCTCAAAGCGCGCTGTGGCCTTCGCCGCAGGTTGGTCAGTCCCCCTGGAGCGAGACGACAACGCTGCGACACGAGACGCGGCCCTCGCGCTCGCAGCCGCGGGGCTTACTGACTACTGCGTTCCCGAGGACTTCGGCGGCGCCGCCGTGGGGAACCCGGGCGGACTAGACGCACGCAGCCTCACGCTCATCCGTGAGGCGTTGGGTTGGTCAGATGGGCTGTTGGACACCGCCTTCGCCATGCAGGGACTCGGAAGTTACCCCATCACCCTGGCCGGAACCGCAGCGCAGAAGACAAAATACTTACCAGGCGTGCTCGCCGGTCAACGCCTGGGCGCCTTCGCTCTGACAGAGCCCGAGGC
>CALELH010000352.1 GCA_937902595.1 uncultured Myxococcales bacterium | reverse complement strand
GTGGGTGGGATGAGAGCTAGGGGAGCCTCAAAGATCGGGACGCGACAAGACATCCGAGGGCTGCTCGGACCAAGCCCAAAGAGACCCAAGACCCCCAATGGGAATGCGGCGTCATCAGACTTCCCTGTCATGGAGAAAAGCTCCGCGAGATGCTCCAAGCTGCTGGGCTCACCGGGCTGCGCCTGCAGGGAAGCAAAACGCGCCTCAAAGGCCGACGCCAAGAGGTCGGAGTCTCCACGAATTTGGGCCAGTTGACTGCAAAGACGTGCGCGCCCATCCAGAACTTGATGGGCCACGTCTCCCCTCGCCTCCAGTCCATCAAGTAGGTCCAACGCCTCCGCTAAGTCACCCTGAGTTTCATGCCACGCAGCCAACCTAAGACTCAGCGCCAGCCTCGCATCTCCACTGCTGGCTGCGACCGCATGCTTCAGCTGTTCGAGACTCTCTGCCCTGTCGTCATCACCGATGCCGTCGATGATAGAGAACAAGTCTGCCAGACGATCCGTGTCATCTGGATCAGCCTCTATAGCCTTAACGAGAGCGGTCATCGCCTCGAGAGGCCTGTCGGTCTGGCTCAACAAATCAGCGCGCTTCGTCTGAAGGCGTGCTTTCGATTGAGGAGATAGATCGACCTCAAGCAACCTCTCAACGACGATAAGAGCATCTTCAGCGCGGCCGGCGGTGTGCAGAGCATCCAAGATGCGAAGCAGCATCACGGGCTCAGTCACCCCCATCTTCACGGCTCTACGATAGAGATTCACCGCTCGGTGAAATCGACCGAGCTTCTCATGAAGAATAGTACCTGCGGCGACCAGGGAGAGCGCCCCGACAGCGGGGTCCTCAGCGATCTCTGCCACCTTCTCACGGTAGCGAGCAGCAGCCTCCCAACGGCCGGCCTGCTCTTGTATATTCGCCAGCGCTTCAAGCGCAGCCGCTCGAGTCGCAGGAAATCGAGCGGCGGCTTCGTAGTGATGAATGGCCTGAACATCGAGATCAATGGAGGCGAGCGCTTGGGCACGTCGGAGATGTTCTTGAGCGCGTAGCGTGTCGCCTTCCCCTCCCGGCTCAAAGGTGGGCAGAACAGTGTGGTCGTAAATATGTCCAGCTTCTACGATTTGGCCGGCTTCGTATAGGCGGTCCGCGTACAGCTGAGCGAGCGCTCTATCGTTCGGCGCTCTTCGGTACCCCACGCTCAAAAGCTCTAGAGCTTCCTCACTCTTATCCTCACCCAATAGGTGCCTAGCGCGCGCGACCTGGACCTGCGCCATCCTCGGCAATAAGAGCTGTGAATCTTTGTCAGTCAAGCTCTGGTCCGTCCGGCGTACAAGGATCTCCCCGATGGGATTCAAATCAGCAGGCCCATCGGACTCCAAGAGGATCTCGGCAAGGTCAACCATCGCTAAGACATGATCAGGCGCAGCTTCGTGAGCGAGCTGTAAAGCAGATAACGCCGCTTCATTGTCGCCCCGTTGGGCGCGCTCAAAGGACGCAAGTGCACAGAGCTTTGATGCACGCTCATGTGGATCTCGCGTAGACCGTACTCGTGCGTGAAAAACATTTGAGACAGTGTCCCAATCTTCACTACGACGAGCAAAGCGCTCTACGATCTCCTGGGCTTCTTCGTGCCCAGGGGCGTGGACCAATATACTGCTCCATAGCGGTACCGAGGCCTCTAACTGTCCCATGCCTTGAATCGCACGTGCTCCCTCAACCAGAATCATCACCTTACGGGGTTGTTCGGTGATCTCAGCCAGCCTCTCAAGCACAGAGACCAGTCTGGGCGCGTCTCTTAGCCGGGCCAGGAGAGTACGTAACCTTTCGAGGGAAGGGATGTAATCGGGCACATCGCGGAGTAAAGCCTCATGGGTCGCGACTGCACCGGAAAAATCAAGCAACTTCTCTTCCTGAAGAAGAGCAACGCTCATATGCCACTGGGTCCTCGCGGAGTTCTCCTCATTCTCTTCAAAGTAAGCCTCTCCCACGTCCTCATACAGCGTAAGCAACGCCTGATGCTTACGCTGCTGACTCAGCAGCTCACCAACGCGCCGCGCCAGCAGGAGGTCACCAGGCTCAAGCGTGAGAGCGCGATGCAAAGCATCCAACGCCTTCTGTGGCCTACTTAACCAATCTATGGCGAGACGCCCTATCAGCCTCAAGAGCGTTGGGATTTCAGTCTCAGACTTATCCAAAGTGCTCTCGGCCAACCGCAGTAATCTCTTAGCTTGATTCGTCTCCGAGATGAGCAGCTCAAGGCGAATGAAGATATCGACTTCGCCAGGCAACCTCTCGGCGAGCTCCGAAAGGACATCGAATGCGCGGTCTGGTCGATCCAATGGACCACATAGGAGTTCAACTCGCGTCCTCAGTTCATCGATCTGGAGCGATGGTTCAAGGTGAGGGATGCGGCGCGCGATCATCGTCTCTAGGGCTGCCCAATCTCCGGCACCTTTAAGACTTCTTCCGAGCGCTCTAAAGGCCTCATCATCAAGAGGTGCGCTCTCCAAGATCTGACTCCAAGCGCTGTCCGCTCTCGCCTGTCCCCCAAGTTTACCATCGTAGAGTCGGCCGAGTTTCCGTAGTAGCTCCAGCCGACGTTCTCCTCG
>CALELH010000351.1 GCA_937902595.1 uncultured Myxococcales bacterium | reverse complement strand
TGGCAATTCAAGCAAAGATCCTGATCGTCGACGACGACGAAGACATTTGTCAGTACATGGAGACAATGCTCGAGGCGAGCGGTTATGAGGTCAGCACGATCTCGGACCCGACCACCGTTGTCGACGCTGTACGGGCTTCCGAGTATCACATCCTAGTGATTGATCTGATGATGCCCCAGCTGGGCGGTATCGAGCTCATCCAGCAGATACGTAAGGTTGACACTGATGTCGCGATCGTTGTTTCGACGGGGTACCCATCGGTGGACACAGCGGTCGACGCGCTGAAGCTGAACGTCTCGGACTACATTCGTAAGCCCTTCGATATTGAAGAGTTTAGGGACACCATCGCTGAGGTTCTAAAGCGTAAGGGTATCTCTCTGAATCCCGAGGAGGAGCTGCACCGAAGCATCGGCGCGACCGTCCGTCGTATCCGCAAGGAGCAAGAGCTTACTTTGAAGCAGCTGGCCAGGCGGACTGGTCTCTCCGTGAGCTTGCTTAGCCAAATTGAGCGCGCCGAGAGCAGCGCCTCCGTCAGCAGCCTCTACAAGATCTCTAGCGGTTTAGGGATCAAACTCACCGTACTGTTCGGCGACTTCTAGACGCGTTTGTACCGGCGGAACTACTCCCGCGGCTACGGCTTTCTACATCCTGAAATTCTCTCCAACGCTGATGAATAATCGGCCGTGTACTGCTGTTTACTCAGAGAGAGATGCAGGCTTTCATTAGAGAGTTTGCATACATCATTTGACTAAACACATACTTTTCAGCACAATGTAGGTGTACGTAGTCAGGAGTATCATGCGCTGTCCAAGATGCGATCGTCAGCTAGTCACGGACGACAGGTTCTGTAGTCGGTGTGGACTTGCGCGTTGCATGGACGGTAAGCCCATCGATCCGCTCATTGGGATCACCGTCGCTGGACGGTATCGCATCGATGAGCGTATTGGCGTCGGTGGTATGGGCACAGTGTATCGCGGCACTCATATTCGTTTAGGTCAGAGCGTAGCTATAAAGGTACTGCACGAGCGGTACGCTGGAGACCAGAAGCTCACCCGTCGCTTCGAGAAAGAAGCGCTGACGTATGGGCAGGTCACTCATCCTAACTTAGTGGGGTTACATGACTTTGGTAGAACGGAGGATGGCACCTTCTTCATGGTGCTCGAGTATTGTCCGGGTGTCTCGCTTTCGCGGCTTATCAGGGAACAGGGTCGCCTCGATCCCTTGTTGGCTGGGGACATCATCCTACAGATCGCGCAGGGTTTGGGTGCGGCCCACGCCGAAGGGATCGTTCACCGAGACCTGAAGCCAGAAAATATTATTCTGATGGAGACACGCCCGGGTCGTTTTCATGCCCGTCTGCTCGACTTTGGTATCGCCAAACGAATTGATGACGATGAGCCCAGGTTGACTCAAGCAGGGATGGTGTTCGGTACGCCAGAATATATGGCTCCTGAACAAGCTCGTGGCAAGACCGTGGACGAGCGGAGCGACATCTATGCACTTGGCACGATGCTCTATGAGCTCCTCGCTGGTGATCCTCCCTTTGTGGGCACCGATAAGCTCCGCATTATGCAGCAGCAGGCTAACGAGATACCGAAGCCCCCATCCGCTACGTCTCCTGGTATTCATGTTCCCAGAGAGATTGAGACGCTCGTCATGCGCTGCATTGAGAAGCAGGCGTCGGAGAGATATCAATCAACCTCAGATTTGATTCGGGATCTAGATGAGCTCCTGAACACAACGCGAATGACACCTGAGCCGCTCCCTGCGAGCAGCGCTTCAGAGGTGCCTTTAAACACCGACATCATGCAGGGCTCGGACCCGACGACTCGTCTTGAGTCTTTGGTGCTGCGTGCGACCTCCGTGGAGGATATGAAGGACACAGGGCCAATGACTCTCCGTAGAGAGAGAGCGAGGTCTGAGCCTCCATCCATCGCGTCCCTTGCCGTCTTCGCTGGACTGCTGTGCATTTTTATTGGACTGCCTGTCTATCATTGGATGGGTACCGACGATGTTGTCGAGACAGTGGGCGCCCCATTGCCAACACCACAACCAGATGGTGTACAGACGAACGCGCCGGCCCAGGACAGGACGGCGTCTATTCCGAAGGTTCAAGAGCCAGAGAAGACGCGATCTCAAGCACGCAAGAGGACGCTTGAGGCGTCGGAGGCGAACGAGAAGGCCGTAGCTTTGGCTGCGGCTAAGGCTAAGGTTGAGGCTGAGCGGAGAGCTGCGGCCGCGAAGGCGAAGCGTCTCGCTAAAGAGAAGGCTCACTTAGTTAAGGCGAGACAGAGGCTCCGAGCTGGAGACTTCGCGTCTGCTCAGAGAGAGTGCGGCGCGGTTCCGCGCACCAGTCCGAACCATCGGCAGGCTCAAACGATCAAGGAGAGGGCGTCTCTCGCCCTTAAGTTGTCCGCGAAGACGCGGAGCGACGTCGACAAGGGAAGGTGCCAGCAGGCCATGGGTCGGTTGCAGACCTTGAAGAAGATCGCCCCAGAGGCGAACGCGATCGATGAGCAGATCGCTTTCTGTCGGCACAGTCTGCCCCCAAAGGGTCTCTAGAGACTGTTCTCCTAGAGTTCGTCCTCATTATCTAAAGCCATCATAAACGATTCGACAGCAGCTTCGTCTTTCATCTTTCGGAGTACGAAGCCGTGTAGCAGATGGACTCTGGCGTCGGCGTGACCTCGAACGAGCGCGTCGAGAATGACCTTAGCTTCTTTATGTCGTCCAATTCGTACGAGCGCGACGACTTGAGCGTAACGAAGCTTCTTGTCGCCCGGTGCGACAGGTCCGAGCAGCTCAGCGGCGCGAGCGGGTTCATTGGAGGCTAGATGAGCCAGGCCGTCGACGGCGGCGGCCCACTGCTTGTCTTTCCCGTTGAGCGCTTTAATGTCAGCCGCTTTTTCCCAGCCGGCGGCCAGCTCCGTGAGCGTGTTCACCTCCGCTTGGCTTCCGGTGACCCACCAGCGATCCAGAGCGCTCTCCGAATGTTCGACCAGAGCAGAGCGGATGCTCCTCCTGGCCTGGGCTACTCCAGGACTGATGTGTCCAGCTTTACGGATGTCTGCCAGGGCACCAAAGGCGCCAAGTTTCCCAGTAAATTTACCCGCCTTAGAGCGAACGTCGACCTCAGAGAAGGCCGCTTGTATGGCCGCTGGGAGCTCTTTCGAGGGGGCCTTAGCTCCGAGCCTGCGGAGACAGAGCGCTAGCTCTGCCTTCACCTTCTCCAGATCCGATGCATCCGGAGCGAGTTCGATGTAATAGCGATAAGCGACTATGGCTTTCCCGACGTCTCCTGCCCAGCTGTTGGCGCGCGCCATCGAGCGATAAACGGCTGGGTTCTCTGGGTACTTTTGCGCCAGCACGAACAGCTTCCTGCTCGCCTCGTTATACTGGCCAGCGCCGTAGGCTTCCTTTGCCTTTGTGCTCAGTGGATCATCAGGTAGCTCTGGTGACGGTGGACGATCTGCAGCGTCTTCTGAGGCGCTCTGTGCATAGACCGTCAAGGGGACCAAAGAGATGAAAATGATGCAGATGAACCACCTCATTAGAACCACCCCTTTGGTAAGTTAAAGGCGTAGCCACCGTTGAGAGTAAACGTCGCAGCTGAGCGATCACCTGGCCAATAGTCAAAGGCCGCTGACATTCCGGCGAACCAGTTCGGATCAAAGGCATAGCGAAGCCCGAGCTCGTTGCCCATCACGAAGCGCGTCTGGCTCGCTTCATATTCCTGGGTAAGGGTCTTTCCGATGATGTCTTCAAAGATCAGGCCGAAACCGAAGGTCGCGTAGGCGTCGATACGCCAGAGTGAATAGTGTCCACCCACCCAACCGGCTCGAATGACGGTGCGGCTCAGTGTGTCGAGCTCGCTGTTGATGTTTCCTTCGAGCATCGCCTTCGCTTTGCCGCCACCGGTCTGAGCGCTCAAGCCCAGGGCTGTGACCATCAGATAGTCTGATTTCCAGTCGAGCGATAAATTGAAACCGATCAGTCCGGCTGATTCATCCACACTCTCAATCGACCTTGAGCGGCTCGTATCGAGTCCGAGTTTACCTCCTCGGGCTGATGTACCTTCAACGCCACCACGAATACTCCATGACTTGGCTTTGGTGTCGGGGTGAGCATCCTTGAGCGCTGTTCGCCACGGTGGATCCTTAAGTTGGAGCTTAAGGGTGAGGTCATGGGCGACTGATGGTTTGACCGTGAATTTCTGTGCGAAGGTCCTAAAGCCGGGCGCCTCGACTCGGATGGAGTGCTCTCCTGGTTCAAGCTCTCTATGGGTCTGAGAGTTCTCCCAGAGAGCGCCGTCTAGGAATGCTTTGGCTGTCGGAGGGTCCGTCTTTAGAGAGACTTTACCAAACGCGATGGGCAGCTCTACGATGATCCTCCGCCGCTTCGCTGCTAGGATTTGAATGGGCTGTTCCACCGAGCGATGCTCGGGCGCTTCCACCAAGAGCGTGTGTTTGCCTGCGGGGATAATGTAATCACCCGACCCCTGACCATAGGGTTTGCCATCAATTCGGAAGCTCGCATCCTTGGGGATAAGGGACAGCGTGAGTGTGCCTTGACCGTGCAGGGCTACAAAAGCGAGCCTCGCCGCTTCCTCCATCGTCGCGCCTTTGCCCTCAAATGTCTTGGGTTGGGCGCCGTCGAGAAGCGTCATGACCAGGGTGACCTGAAATAGGCCATCAGCCTTGTTCGCGCTCGCCGTAATGCGCGCTCCAAACCCGAGCGCACGCAAGACCCCATGGCTCGTTGATTGACAGACCGTTGAGTCATCAAGACACCCCAGAGAGTTGGGCATCTCCACCCCGGCCAGATACGCGTCTCGTTCGTCCGGGAGCAGCAGATGATGTGCGTCATCGTCCGTGCGCTCCACAGCCAGCGCCGCGCGCACCTCGGCTCCGAGTGGCCCTTTGAACTGCCAATAGACAGGGGCCTGGGTGTTGGCCATCGCGCTCGACGCGATAAACATGATTGGGAGTAGGAATCTCACGCTGCCGACTCTAGCCTCATTCGGTCTTCGCGCCAACCGCCGATTTCATCCATCGCATGACTAAAGCCACGAACCTTGCGATCGTCACCCTGCCTGCAATATCCTCCGGCTCAGTCGTTGGCTCGTCTAACTAGGATAAAAGTGAGAACTATGCGTCGGTCAATTCTCTTCCTTGTCAGCTTATCTTTCTTTGCAGTGGGTTGTGATGACCCACCCGCAGATCCCAATAAACCAACCGTCGTTGGGGCTGAGGCGAAGTGCCGAGTTGTAGAGATGATTCCCAAGCTCGTCTCCGTCACTGTTCGGGTCCAAGATCTGGATGGGATCTCCGATCTGCAAGATCCAATCGCGGTCGTTGAGGCGACCTCGTTGCCTATGGGGGAGCCGGTGGCTTCGGGTGGCGAGCCTATTCCTGGTTGTAAAGACCCTGAAGGTCAGTGTGAGGCGACGTTTACCTGGCAGCGAACGCGTGACTCGGCCCAGATTTATTGCGGGGACGACTTGAACGGGCTTGAGGTTGAGGTTCGAGTGATGGACGTGGCTGGGTTTAAGCGCGACATCATCGTAGGTACGCAACCCCTATAGGGGGCCGAGCTACGACTCTGAGCTGCTCCTCTTCATGAGGACGCGAATCAAGCCGAAGGTCGCCAGACAGACGGTCAACCCCATGAGCACAAGAATCACTAGGAAGCCCCATCGGTCTGATGGGTGCTGAGTGACGTCAAACAGCATGATGTGCTGGTTGTCTGGGATACCAAAGTTTAGCCGAAGGTACCGAGCCGTCGCTTGGGCACCCGGTTCGATGGCAGGATCGAACAGACGTCCGCTCTCCCTTACCTGATAACCGAAGAGGCTACTCTGTCTGACCCGGTGGTGATGCACGTCCTTACGGTCGGCGGGGAGAATCGCGAACACCGGTTCACCGGACAATTTGACGTAGTACTTGACCCCCGCAAGCTCCTGCATTGTCTCTAATCGACCACCTTCACTACCAGGCTGCCCACCATCTTTCTTCGCTGTGGCGAGGGCGTGCATGAGGTTCACGGTCCCGTCCAGGGTGCAGTATGTGTTGTGTTGCAGCTCGGGGAGAGTGTCGGGGGCGGTCTGCCTAAGGTGAGGCCGATCTGAGAGGTTGCCGCAGTCTGTCATCTCCGTGAAATAAAACGAGGCTCGAGGCCAGGTCTTATACCCCATGAAGGACGCACCCACGATCACCAGAATGAGCAAGATAGGGTGACGCATCATGAAGCCACGCGCGTCGACCTGGTCAAGATCATCTAGATCCTCAAAATCGTCGAACCCCTCCTCGAACTCGGGGTAATTATCGGGGGTCTCATTCATTCAACTTGCTCCCATCTCGGACGCCAGTTTTATCTCGCTGGCTCTAGGCTGCAATAGACAACATCACTGGTCAGATGTTTCAAGTGATCGCAGAGGAATTTTCTGGTTCATCGTGTTCTTTGAAGTCCACCAGACCTTTCTCTTCTAGATCACGGATAACGATCACACCAGAGATGATCGCGAGGGGTAGGCCGACCAGGTTGACCACAGGAACTGATAGGAGCCAAACCCCCGTTAATCCTAGGCTCAAAGACGTTACCGGTCTCCGGACGACGGTCTGTACACGTTGCCGGATCGATGCCTGGCGCCGAGACATAGCCCCATCATATAGGTCATAGCAGAGGATCATGGGGGTCCAGACGAAACCCGCGATTAGACCCATCACCAAACCGATCACTGGGAGCCAGCTCAAGAACAAGAGAATCAAGCTCCCGATGATGCCGACTGCGCTTACACAGACCGCGACGAAGACAGTGTTGGAGAGTCGCTCTAAGAGGGGGGCATCGACTTCATCTCCTCCCAGAACCTCATCCGTCGCTGCCGCGAGGGGACCGGACAGCGGCACACCGAAGAGGATGACCAGCCATGGGGTGATGAAGATTGCCAGGAGGGCCGAGGACACACGCACGAGCTGGATGGCACCCCACCAGAGCCAATGGAGCCAGCCTGCTTCAGGTTCTTTCCAGATTTGGGTTACGAGCTCATCACCATAGGAGACGGCCAGCCATATCCCCACCACACTCACGGCGCAGGTAATCAAAGACGGGATCAGGGCGAGTGGGATCAGTCGCGGATGGGAGAGGAGAAGTTTGGCCGCCCTAAATGCGGCGCTGGGGCCCGTGAGAACGCTCATCGTCATACTCCTCTCGCAAAGTGGTCATGCGAATGGTACCGAGTCCCGCTTACAAGAAAAGCTACTAGATACCCAACAGAAAATTTCGTTGCTGGTCTCCTATGGTTATTGTGCGTTTATGAGCTGGTTAGTCACCAAAATTGAGAGAGGGGTTGAGCATCTCGAGCAGCGAGGGCACATCAACTTGGCCCGCGGCATTGATCTAGTGATCGCCATAGGTCAGCAACTGGTCGGAAAAGAGGCGCTGCGTAACTCTGCTGCCTTGGCGTTTACTACGATCTTATCCCTCGTGCCCCTCCTCGCAGTTATCTTTGCGGTGCTCAACGCCTTTGTGTCGAGTAAAGCGGTGGTTGCGAAGGTTCGGGTGTGGATGCTTGACACCCTCTTCGCTGACAGCGTCTCGGGCATTGTCCAGCACATCGAGAAGTTCTTGGATTCGAGCCAGGGCGCCGTCGGAATCGTCGGTCTCAGCGTTCTATTTCTTGCGTCACTCTCCCTGTTCTTATCCGTAGAGAACTCTTTGAACGGGATTTGGCAGGTCCCCAATAGTCGTCCTTTTCATCGGCGCTTGGTCACCTTCTATGTCGTGATCACATTGACACCAACCCTGATCGCGCTGGGCTCGCTCTCCGCAGATTGGATATTGATGTCTCTAGATGCGGCGTTCTTAGGGGTCACTCTAGGTGGGGCGGTTTCGTGGCTCCTCGTGCTCTCCGCTCTCAGCCTTATGTACGGTTTGATGCCCCACACTCACGTGCGGCTAAAGCCGGCGCTCTTCGGAGCCCTCTGGGCGTCCATCATCTTTCAGCTCACCCGCATGGGATTTAATCTGTACGTAGACATGGTCTATACGGGTTCGGTGCGCTCGAAGATCTACGGTGGGTTTGCGCTGATCCCTGTGTTCTTCCTGTGGATCTACCTCATATGGGTGATCATCCTCAGCGGAGTGACCGTGAGTTATCTCCTACAAAACAGACGGCGACTCACGCTGGCTTTTGATAGGAATCGCTCAGAAGGCATCGACACGTCTGGCCCACCGACGGGTTATCTCCTGGTTCGTACTTTTCACGCTGTCGCTGATCATTTTACGAGACAAGGGGGTGGTTTAGAGCCATCGGAGATCGCCGCGCGACTCGGCATCGCTCTGCATGAGATAGAGCCCGCCATCTCCCAGTTAGCCTCTGAGGGATTGCTCTTGGAGGTCACGAACGTTGATGGCAGGGAGATCGTCCCCGCTCGCCCTACGGAGCAGGTCAGCGTCGGTTTCGTTCATCAACTTGGGAGGAAAGGTGGCTTTCACTCAGGTCATCTCTCCATGGATGATGACCACCTGGAGACCCTGCTCATTACAGCCGAGGGCGCCCAAAATGACGTCCTAGATCAGCGCAGCTTTGCGGATGTAATCGAGGCCTCCCTAGAGAGCTCTGGCGAGGCGGAGGGCTGATCGAACCGGTCTACTCCGCCACCCAGTCACAAGGCTTGTATGTACGCTTTCCATCTTCGCGCTTCGGAGGTGGTGGTGGCTCGTCCTTGGGCAGGACGACCGCCATCTCGCGAATGCTCCCGTCGCGGCACTGCTTGGCCTTCTTGTCACATTTCAGTCGGATGACGTCGGGTCGACCCCCCTTCTGGATGCCGTAGTCGGCTGTAACGTCGTAGGTCCCTAGGGGGAGGGACGGAAAGAGAAACTCTGTCTCCCAAGCTAACTCACGGGTCTCTCTCGCTAAGTGCAGGAAGTGCTTTTTCTTCGTCTTTTGATGCACTGCGACGATGGTTCCGATGGCCTCAGGTGTGTTCTTGAAGCCAGGGCACAGCCGGACTCTCAAGCGACCCTCGCCTGGCTTTACAGCCAGCTTTTTTGCACGCTCTGCCGCAGCTTTATCCGCTTTTGCTTTCGCCTTGGCTGCGATCTCTGCGGCGCTCCTCTTTCCCTTGAGACATTTCTTCTCAGTGCAGACAAAGCCGGTCGCGCAGTCATTGTCTGACGTACAGTCAGCCGCCGCCGTCTTGAACTTGTCGTACTTGGACTGTGCAGTGTCATTACAGCCAAGTGTCAAGGCCGCCGCCGCCATTAGGAATGTGCCAATAACCCTCATATCTCCATCTCCCTATGTGTAGTCAGCGTGTCAGCAGCTCGATCAACCCGTCGATCGTCACTGTGTCTTGCTGTCCCGTCTCCATGTTCTTGAGCAAAACCTGCCCGGTCTCTGCTTCAGTCTTTCCAATCAGCGCCACGTGGGCGATGCCCTGACGGTTCGCGTATTGAAGTTGCTTCTTCATTCTCGGCGTTCCTGGGTAGACCTCTGCGGTGATACCCGCCGCCCTCAGCTTCGACGCGACGCCGTAGCTCAAGGTGCGCTCCTCGTCACTAAAAACTCCTACGAGGACCTGAGTAGGGCTCTGCTGACTCTCCAAGAGGCCGAGCTCCATGAGGCCATACACGAGTCGGTCTACGCCGAGGCTAATGCCAACGGCCGGGACACCGGCGCCACCAAACATACTCAGGAGATCGTCATAGCGCCCACCGGACATGACCGAGCCGAGGCTCTCATCCGCTTTAAGAAAGGTCTCGTATATCGTCCCGGTGTAGTAATCCAGCCCTCGAGCGATAGACAGGTCGATCTCGACCTTGTCACCGACTCCAAGCTCGTCCGCGAGCTTGAGCACAGTGTTCAGCTCTTCGGCACCGAGGCGCCCCGTCTCATCGCCTTCAAACCAAGCGTCTAGATCTGCAGCAGGCAGCGAGAGGAATTCAAAGATTCCGTCTATAGCGCCGGGGGACAGGTGGTTCTCATCTCGGAGTAGGACTCGAACTTTCTCCTCGCCGATCTTTGGGAGTTTATCTATGGCTCTGAGGACGCTCATCGCCGGCTCTCCTTCGGAGATATCAAACCGGGCGAGCATCGCGGTGAGGAGTTTACGATTATTGATTCGAATGACGAAATCATCGACACCTAGACGTTCGAGCACGGCGGCGCCTACGGCCAAGCACTCTGCGTCGGCCATCATGTCTGTGGACCCGATAATGTCCACGTCACACTGCATAAACTCACGGAATCGCCCACGACCAGGCTTCTCGGCCCTCCAAACGGGGGCGATCTGATAACGCTTAAAGGGGCGTGTGAGGTTGCCGTTCATGGCTACCACTCGGGCCAAGGGTACGGTGAGGTCATAGCGCATGGCTACATCTCGATCTCCGTTATCCCGAAACCGGTAGAGGAGCTTGTCCCCCTCATCTCCATATTTTCCGAGTAGGCAGTCCGCATATTCAAGGGCTGGAGTCTGTAGAGGGGCAAACCCAAAAGACTCAAAGACGCCAGCCACTTGGCGAAGCATGCGTTCCTTAGGGAGCATGTTCGCGGGCATATAGTCACGAAAGCCCTTAAGAACTCGAGCGACGATCTTGCTCATGAGGTTGTTCTCCGCAGGACTAGGCGCGACGCCGTCGGATCGTGATCAGTCCGAAGAGGATGAGAGCGATGCTTGTTGGCCACGCCGACATAGATGGAGAGTCACCAGCGGTGCACCCGCCACCTCCACCGCCGCCTTCGCTCCCGCCTCCGCTCGCGCCGCCATCTCCACTAACTGGGACGCCACCATCCCCGAGAGGGACGCCGCCATCTGTGAGCCCGTTTCCATCGCCAAGTGGTGGGACCGGTCGATCTGGGTCGGCTCCGTTGACGCCGACGTTATTGCACGATTGTCCGGCCATTGGCGGACCAGCCTCGAACGGGTTCGGGTCGGGGAAGGTCTGACACATCATCATGGTTGGGTCACACCCCTCCGGGCAGGGGGCAAGAGGGATCAGGTCTACGCACGCGTCGTTCTCCAGGTCGCCATGCTCTCGACCCCACTCATCGATCGCCATCACGGCGAAGCAGTCCCTACGAGGGAGTGGATAGTACGGCACAAAGACACGAGACGATCGTAGAGGGACGCCCGTCCCTAGAAGGTCCCTAGCTCCGTTTTCGAAGGCGACCGCCACCGGAGTGAGGTCTGGTGGCTCGGTCTCCGGGTTGTCCAGGGTCGCGACAGGTACCGAACGAGTTCGATAGATCACGTAGCCAATGTCTGGACGGTTCAAGGGCTGAAAGTCTACGGAGACGTACAAGCGATTGGGGACAGGACAGTTGGGGTCCGTGTCTTCCAGCGCAAAAAAACCACCTGACTCTACGCAGCGACTGTCGTTTAGGCGAACCTCCCGGACGCCCTCAAAATCAGGGATTGGATCCGCTGATCCCCCTCGAGTTCGGAACTCTAGGATATATTCTCGGTTTACAGCGAGCGCGGGATCCGGTGGCCGTACGATAACGGTGTAATCCGTTCGCGGGGTCAACTCCTCGATTGGATCGATCTCAATCAACGTGAGTGCGTCCGGGGCGTTTGTGACCAGCTTGTAAGGCGTCTTGAGCCGAATCTGAGCTGGGATGCCATTGCCTTCCTCGTCAACGACCTCAATCTGCTCAGCCTCAGGACACCAGGTGCCGCCGTATGCGAGACGAATCGTCGAGTTTGTCGGCCAACGGATCGCGTTATCGTTGGCGATCGGGACGTTATTGGGCTGAGACCAGCCGATGTGTTGTTTCGCAGAACTACACTCTTGAGCCTGGGCTAACCCGCAGAGACCGCAGACTACGGCCAGGAGAAAAATAATACGAAGCATGGAGACCTCCATCCAGAGGCGAGACGATACAACTCAGTGCGGCTTTGACGCCAGTGCTTTCGAGTTGAATCGCCGTAGGCGTTGTCTTCAGCTGCGTCGATGACTGGATCACTCATTGACCCTGAGGTCAGGTCCGGCCGGGTTTATCGCCTATCTGTGACAACCAGACATGACAGCCTGGGGCGTTTATGTCGTGTTTCTTAGACAGTTTTCGGCTGTACACACTCACCTTTAGCCTCAGGCGTCACTTGGCACGGTCCCTGCTCTTATAAGAAACCAAGCATGTCGCCGTCGCCAGCAGTGACATGCGGCCGGCCACGTTCGTTCCTCCTTCGGTTCGTTCTCCCCTCTTATGGACGTGGTCGGCCTTTCTTTTCTTAGTCTACCTTCAACGCCATCGGAGTCCTCCTCAGGACTGGACCTACCTTGCATTCGCATCAGGACCATGGGAACAGCACTGAGAGCAAGTATGAGCGGAGCTGTGCTATGCGTATCTTGGTGACCGGGGCGGCAGGGTTTATTGGATCGCACGTTGTCGATCGTCTCTTGAGGGATGGGCATCAGGTCCTTGGTCTGGACAACTTCAACGATTTCTACGATCCGGCCATCAAGGCAGGGAACCTACGAGACGCGCACTTAAACGACGGGTTTGAGTTAGTGCGTGGTGACATCCTCGATACAGAGCTTTTGGAAACACTGTTCGCTCGATTCCGTCCGGAACGGCTGATTCATCTGGCTGCCTGGGCGGGCGTCCGTCCAAGCATTGAGACGCCAGAGATCTATGAGGCCGTGAATCTTCAAGGCACGGTCAACTTACTGCAGAGATGTCGAGAAGATGGGGTCCGGCACATCGTCTTTGCGTCTTCGTCGTCCGTGTATGGAGACCGGCAGACCATTCCTTTTCGCGAGACCGATGATGTCAGTAATCCAATCTCACCTTATGCAGCCACTAAGGCCGCGGGCGAGCTGCTCGCCTATACCTGGCATCATCTCTTCGATCTCAACATTCACTGTCTCCGTTTCTTTACCGTTTATGGGCCACGCCAGCGTCCGGAGATGGCCATCGCTAAGTTCACTCGCGCGATAGACGCCGGAGAGAAGATCACGGTCTTTGGAGATGGGAGCAGCGCGAGAGACTATACCTATATCGACGACATCGTGGATGGGGTCGTCGCCTCAGTAGAGCGCGTCGATGGTTATCGAATCTATAACCTAGGCAACTCAACCCCAACGCCGCTCTCACTCCTGGTAGACACGATCGCTCAAGGGCTCGGAAAGGAAGCGAAGATCGAGCGGCTTCCAATGCAGCCGGGTGACGTGAGCTTAACGTACGCCGATATCACGCGTGCTCAGGCGGAGCTCAATTACACGCCGACTACACCCATCGAAGATGGAGTGGTTCGGTATATCAAATGGTTTCATAACCATTGATGGTCTCCAGCGGACCCGTATTAATCTAGTGGTTTTGACGGCGCTTTGCCTAAAGCGTTGGTGTTTGTTCACGGCAAATTGTATATGGGCGCCAGCTCTTCTAACCCGCATTTCGCAGGAGTTTTTTTCATGAAGTTCTTTATCGATACAGCTGATCTAAACGAGATTCGACAAGCCCAGGACATGGGGCTGCTCGATGGCGTCACGACGAACCCAAGCCTGATCGCTAAGACGGGCCGTGGCTTCGAAGAGGTGATCGCCGAGATCTGTGAGGTTGTTGATGGCCCAATCTCGGCAGAGGTGGTCAGCACGGACTTTGAGGGGATGGTCGCCGAGGCAAAGAAGCTCGCGGCTCTACACAAGAACATCGTCGTCAAGATTCCTCTCATCAGCGAGGGACTCAAGGCCACTAAGTGGTGCTCGGATAACGACATCAAGACGAATGTGACGCTCTGTTTTTCTCCTGTTCAGGCTCTGATGGCCGCCAAAGCTGGCGCGACATACATCAGCCCTTTTGTTGGTCGATTGGACGACATTCAACATGAAGGCATGGAGTTGATTCATCAGATCGTAGAGATCTATGACACCTATGATTTTGAGACCGAGGTGTTGGTCGCTAGCGTACGAAGCCCAATGCACGTCGTCGAGGCGGCCCTCGCAGGCGCTCATGTCTCAACGATTCCGTTTGGGGTCTTGAGTAAGCTCGCGAAGCACCCCCTCACCGACATCGGGCTTGAGCGCTTCTTGGCTGACTGGGAGAAGGTCCCCAAGTAAGGGGATCCTCTCTCTAGGCTTTAAGCCCTCTGAGGCAGCTGCGCAGCACGCGCTTGGAGACGGCCATACGGTATGCCGCCGTGCTTCGCACATCATCTATCGGGGTGATGTCTCTACTGATCCGGTCCGCCATGTTGGGGTCGATCGAGTGACCGACTAACGCCGTCTCCACGGCGGGCGATCTCATTGGACACGGACCAACGCTTCCGACGGCCACCCTCGCTTCGACCACGACGCCCTCGTCAACGCGAAGCCTCACGGCAAGGATCACCTTGCTAATCGCGAGCGCTTGTCGCGTCCCTACCTTACGAAAATGAGTACGATCATTGGGGTGTCTAGGGGGCAGATGAATCCACGTAATCAGCTCATCAGCCTCCATCGCTAGGCTTCGGTACCCAGTGTAGAGGGCCGCCATTCGAATTCTTCGCGAACCGCGATCTCGACTCTCGACCTCGACCTCCGCATCTAGAGCGAGAAGGACCGGCAGAGTGTCCCCTGCGGGGCTGCCGTTCGCGATGTTTCCAGCGAGCGTACCTCGATTTTGAATCTGTTGAGCTCCCACGGTGCGGCAGGATTCGATCAACATGGGCGCTGCCGCTTGAGTGGCAGGATGAGCGATAATGTCCGCGTGGGTGCACAGCGCTCCGATGGACACGCCACCATCGGCGTGCTCTTGGATGACGGCGAGCTCTCGCAGACTCCAGAGATCAAGAAAAACGGCCGGGTTAATCGCGCCGCTTTCGATGAAGACCATCACGTCCGTTCCACCGGCCAATGGCATCGCCTCAGGGTTTTCGGCTCTCATGTGGAGGGCCTCTGCGAGATTTGACGGGGTCAGGACCGGTGAGTGACTCGTTAGCATGATTCGTCCTCACCCATGACTGTACGAACCACGGAGTCGACGATCTTTTGGTACCCAGTACAGCGGCAAAGATTACCGGCCAGAGCCTCTCTCACCTGGGCCGCTGTCGGCTTGTCTGTCTGCTCCAAGAACGCTGCAGCCATCATCAGAAAGCCGGGCGTACAGATGCCGCATTGCGCCCCTCCGTGCTCCAAGAAAGCTTGCTGGACTGGGTGTAGCTTATCCTGGTGAGCGAGCCCCTCTACGGTCTTTATCTTGGCTCTGCGCACTTGGATGACGGGTACGAGGCAGCTGTTGACGGGGGCGCCATCAATGAGGACGGTGCATGCGCCACACTCCCCCTCACCGCACCCTTCCTTACTGCCGGTTTGGCGCAGTGTCTCTCTCAGAACATCGATGAGTCGAGCCATGGGCTTGACCTCGACGGACGTCCCTTGGCCATTTAGCTCAAAGTCAATTCTAACGGTGCTCATTGGACTTTAATCTCCATGGCGTGGATGAGTCGCTCGGGGGTCATCGGGAGCTCGTCGAGTACCAAACCTGTCGCCGCCTCGATGGCCTGTGCGACCGCCGGCGCCGGTACGTCGTGTGGGATCTCTCCGATCCCTTTCGCGCCGAAAGGGCCGCCAGCATATGGGTTTTCAACCAAGATGGTCTCCATGGGCGGTGCGTCTAGGCTCGTTGGGATGATGTAATTGGTCAGGCGGTTATTCATCATTCCGTGCTGCTCATCGAGGACGACCTCCTCCGCTGTCGCATAGCCTAAGGCCTGCAAAGCCCCACCTTCGAGTTGTCCGGAGGCGAAGATCGGGTTCAACGCCTTGCCGACGTCAGTCGCCTGAACGAGTCGTCGATAGAAGACCTCGCCCGTGTCGACATCGACATCCAGGTCGACGACTACGCATGACCAACCATACGTCGGATACGCGTCTCCCTGATATGTCTCGGCGTCCCATTCGAGACCGTCATCATCGTACTCTGCGTTGATTCGGAGGTGTGCAGTTGACCGACGACAGGCCAAGAGTTGGTCGAAGCTCAACTCTCCTGTGCGATCTCCAACTTCGGAGCGGAGCGCATCGAGTAACTGTCGCGCGCCCTTGTCCACTACGCCGCCAACAACCATCGCCGTGCGGCTCGCGACCGTTGGGCCGCTGTCGGGGACAATGGCGGTGTCGTGAGGCGCGTTGCGTACCCTGTCGAGGTCGGTCCCCAAGATACTCGCGACGATGGCGGGGAAGAGCGTGTCCGTTCCTTGACCGATGTCGGTGCTCGCCGAATACACAACGACGTCTCGCCCTTCGAGGGCGATGTCGACCTTACCCTTCAGGGCCGCTTCGCCATTTCCTGTAAATCCGCATCCGTGCCAGGCGATGGCGACGCCTCGTCCTCGACTGAGTTGAGCGGCGCTCCCGCCACCTCCGGGCCGGTCTACCGGCGCAGGGACCTCCATTGAGTCGGCGTGAGCCAGCGCTTTGTCGAGCACCTCGGTCGCGCTGACGTCTGTGAGTCGTTGTCCTGTTGGCGTGACGTCCCCATCGCGGTAGAGGTTGACTCGTCTCACCTCCACTGGGTCCAGATTCAGCGTTCGCGCGATGCGATCCATGTGTCGCTCGGCGGCGAACATAACCTGGGGGGCCCCGAAACCACGAAAGGCGCCATTGGGCGGTGTGTTGGTGGCGACCATGAGCCCTTCGATACACACATGAGGACACTGGTATGGTCCGAGCGCATGGATAACCCCCCGGCTGTTCACGACCGGGGACAGCGTATTGTATGCGCCCCCATCGAAGAGGAGGTGTGCGTCGGCAGCAAGCAGGCGTCCGTCTGCTGGATCGACTATGGTTCGATATTTGAGGACCGCTGGATGTCGTTTGGTCGTGGCGCGCAGGTCGTCGTCACGTCGGTATATGAGCTTGATAGGATGGCCCGTCTTCAAGGCCAAAATAGAGGCGTGAGCGGCGACCATCGATGGATAGTCTTCCTTACCGCCGAACCCGCCGCCTGTGACGGCCTGCACGACGTTGAGCCGGTCGTGTCCCAGGACTCGCTTGAGCGCCTTTACGATGTAGTAGGGGCATTGCATCGAGCCGAAGAGGGTCAGACCCCCGTCCTCTCGTGGGATCGCTGTCATCCCTTGTGGTTCGATATAGAGTTGCTCTTGGAGACCTACCCTGTAGGTGGCCTCCACCAGCATCCCCTCAGTCTTCTCCATCGCCGCGCGACTGTCTCCATGCTCCATGACGATATGAGAGAAGATGTTGTCGTCTGAGAAGATGACATTTGTTTCGCTGTTCGCTGAGGCCTCTGCGTCGAAGAGCGGAGGCAGAGGCTCATACAAGACCTCGATGTGCTCAGCCGCATGCAGCGCTCGATCGCGGTCGGCTGAAGCCACCAGGGCGACAGGCTCTGTGACATGCCGCAGCTCATCATAGGCCAGGACCGGCTGGTCATCGGTCATGAGCGCGATGACGTTCTCACCAGGGATGTCAGCCGCGGTGCACACGGTGATCCCGGTCCAGTCAAAGTTTGGATCTTGACGGATCCCTAGTAGACGGCCACGAGCGACCGGTGAACGTACGGTCGCCCCGTATAGACAGTCCTCAGGACGAACATCGTCGACGTACTGCGCCGAACCATCCACCTTTGCCCGTCCGTCGGCGCGGATAAAACCTTGCCCGATATGCACTCAACTGCCCCCCGGATACCCAGCTCATCGAGCCTAGCATAGCGATATCCGAACTCAAGGTATAGCGACCTGGCTGGACCTGAGAGAAAGGACGAGTAAACTGTCGATCCATGAAGCGTTATTGGACTCTATTCTTGGGTGTTATCGGCATCCTTCTAGCCAGTTATGGACTAGCGCAATGGCTTGGTTTGGATATCGAGGCCTTTTGGAGAGCATTGTCTAGGGTTTCACCTTGGACGTTGGGGGTGATCGCCATCGCGCTACTCGTCTTGGATGTGTTCCTACCGGTCCCTTCTTCGATTCTCATGCTGGGGGTGGGTCACATCTTCGGTGGTCTTACTGGTTCGCTCATCTCATTGATAGGTACCGTGTCGGCGTCTCTCTTCGCGTTCGGCCTTGGCCGCATCTCCAGAGAGCGCCTCGAGAGATGGGTCGGAGAAGAGGAGCGGAGGAGAGCAGACGGCATGTTGGAGAGGTGGGGTCTTACGGCCATCATCCTGTCACGACCTATGCCCTTGATCTCTGAGACGGTCGCGTTGATGGCCGGCGCCTCTGAGATGACCTGGAGGCGGGCTCTGATCGGCTCGTGTGTCGGTTGTCTGCCCATGTCGGTGCTGTACTCGATCACGGGTGCAGGCCTTGGTGAGTACGACCATGGCGAGCTCG
>CALELH010000350.1 GCA_937902595.1 uncultured Myxococcales bacterium | reverse complement strand
GCTGATGACGGAGTCTTGGCCCTTTCGGGGTCAGGTTTAGTGCCTGAGTTTGCGGAGGCATGTCAAGCAGGCATGGCGAATCAAAATCACGGTGGTGGCCCTGCCGCGGCGCCATCGACATCAGAGGGCGGGAGCAACACCTCAGCCAATGCTGTCGATAATTTTCAAGCATACCTAGATGCCCTTTGCGCGGCTGAAGGTGGCGGACAAGAGTTGGTGGCCTCGGCTGGTAGAGTCATTGGGAAGGGGGCTAAGAAAATCCTAAAAGAGATCTTCGAAGAGATCGTGGAAGGGTATTTTGAAGATGACTCTGATGACCAGCCTCGTGTTTGGAGAGCTGAGGTTCAGGCCGCCTTTGTGCAGAGCAGCAGCGGGAGTCATTCGGGCGCCTATGAGAGTGATGGACAGCTCTACGACAACGTCGAAGGGTTCTCGGCTGCGCTGACTCTAGGTAACGGTACCACCGCCATCTATCACTATTACTCGTGGGACCTTCTGAATGATGACGGTACTCGCCGCGAGAGCGGGACCAAGATCGACTGTAAAGTTGGTAATCGTGCCTGCACTCCGAGTGAATTAGCTAGCGTTATGGAGGCGCTTTGCGCTCTCCCGGCTGACAAGAGTCCGGGCACATGTCCTACTCCAGTTCCGCCGCCCTCACCCGCGGTCACGCCCGACCCTTCCGGTGGAGCGGGTGGTGCAGGCGGCAGCGGCGGCAGCGGTGGTGCAGGCGGCAGCGGTGGTAGCGGTGGTAGCGGTGGTGCAGGCGGCAGCGGAGGCAGCGGAGGCAGCGGAGGCGAAGCTGGTGATCCTCTGGGTGGTGATTGTCTCGGAGATGAGAGCGGCTGCGGGAGCGTCTGCGATGATCTGCGCGGCTGGTGGACCATCTTCTCCATGACCTGTGAATCATCAAACTGGGAAGCGTACGAGTGTCGCGTCTGGGCAAATCAGATGAACAGCTGCAATGAAGGTGACCCTGCTTTGGTCTATCCAAACCCTGAAGGAGACTCCTTTGTATGCGGCGGAGTCGATGACCCCGAGGTTCGACGAGCCGCGTGCGAATTCATGGGAGGATTCATGGATTGTGGAGACGAAGCGTGTGAGTGCGTGTTGGACCAAGAGCGCGGTGATGCAAGCTATGAGGCTCGTATGGGTGACCCCTGTAACTCTCCCTACGCATATTGTCCCGAGACGGATGAGATGACTCCTGTCCCTGGCGGTCTCCCGGATATCCCTGGTGGCGACACACCTCCTGACGATGGTGGATTCGGAGGTGCCCCGGGGTGGTGACTCCGAGCCCGCATCGAATCCAGTAGATTCGAGACCTATCCCCCTGGCTTAGGGCGAGCGCCTCCTCGAGCGGAGGCACATCTAAGGCTCTCAAGGGGGGGAGTGTTGATTCATCTTCTTCACCAGGTTTGGTTATTGAGGTGAGATACAACTCCTCCTGATGAAGTATCATCTGGAGCGATCCAAATTCATGACTCAGCAGCAACGTGTCGCGACCCACATCAGTCAGCGATCAATTAGTTAGGCGCAGTCCCTCCTGATGCCAACGTGCGCCCGGACACCACAACGAATAGACCTAAGTATGTACGCCCGATAGGACGCTGTGATCGTAGATGGCGCCCCGAAAAATTGAGATCGGGATCGTCGCACTGATTATCTCGCCCACGATTCATTCAACCAGGGCGGGTGGACTCACTGAGAGGCTTCCATCTCTTCGAATGACGTCGGCGAAGCTCACCCAGCCTGACTTTGCGTCAAAACAGATGAGGAGCTTCTCGTCTGGTGTCCAGTCGTCGATATCATTGAGCCGGACCGGTCCAAAGACGTGGGAGTGGAGCATGAAATACCACTGTTTTTTTTGTCCGTGCTCGGCGAGCTTGGTTCGGATCTCTTGGACGGCTTGTCGATACGTCTCGATCTCGTCAGCGTCCCACACACCATTTTGATTCGCATCCCAAACAGTCAGGAGAGCGCACCTCTCTTCCATCTCTTCTCGGGCGTCGGCGTCCGCCGTGAGTTGGTCGATGACGCCGTGCACTTTATCGGCGTGGTCTATGTCTCCAATGGATCGGAGGTGCTCCTCTTGAGCCTGGAGCTCGTGGAGCGCGTGGGCTTCTCTCCAACGTGTGGGCATAAGCCCTAACTTATTGAGTAGCCATGGGGTCAGCAGGCCTGATCCCGGGATCGGGACCGCGGCGTTCGCCGTAGCGACGACCGTCGCAGGAAACACCTTGAAGATGTCCATTAACTGGGCGCGTACGATCTCCTTATCGACGGCGTTCATACTCTCACCGGTCTTCACGCGGTTTTGGATAAGAGCCCAAGCTTCCTTGCTCTCCTGAAGCTCGCCGACGATATGCGACCACTGCTGTTGGGCTGTCTCCCGGACTGCGGTTGAGAGTCGTTTGAATAGACCCGGTGGCTTCTCCGAAGCGTCTAATTCAGCTTGAACCTGCAGAAGGGCGTTGGCCTCTTCGACCTGACCGTCTGCGACAAGCTCTTCGGCGATGTCATTTAGTGTGTGCTTCGTCATCGCGTAAGCCTATACAAAATTTTCATGGAGAGACAGTGGTTTGGGGGAGGTCTTCACAGCGGTGTTGAGAGGAGATCGAGCGTCCCGCCAGGCGGTTTAATCACGCCAGGGGATGAGCGCAGCT
>CALELH010000349.1 GCA_937902595.1 uncultured Myxococcales bacterium | reverse complement strand
TCCGCCCGGGCCGAGCAATTATCTCGCTCTCTTGGTTCGTCGAGCTCGTATGGAAGGGTTTATCGTTCTCGATTACTTGGACCGTGCCGCTGAGGCGACGGCTGAGCTCGCCGGCTGGTTAGCCGCGGGCAATCTCGAGTACCGGGAGACCATCGTGGATGGATTAGAGACCTTTCCTGATACCTTTATGCGGCTATTTACAGGGGAGAAGCTCGGTAAGCTCTCTTTGCGTGTCTAGGCTAACAGCGCCGCGAGTGGCTGTTGAACGCTGTCCTACTTAGGCGAAATCATCATAGGCGTCGACCTCGCTAAAGCGGGCCACCCCGAGGGGTCCTATTTGGATCAAATTGAACTCATCTATAGTCCATACCCGTATCATCTCCGCTCCTTAATTCTGTTCTCGTGTCTGAGAACGCGACCCCATCGCCGCACCTCATATTTTGAGAACCGTGGACGATGTGAACGGGGAAGCAGTTGAGGGCCTTTTCTCGAAGATAAGCTAAGCGATGGGCAGGCATGTACGCACAAGCTGCACCCAGTAGGAGGCGCCGACGGGCAGAACTGCGTCGTTGAAGTCAAAGTATGGGTGATGGAGCCCAGGGCAATCATCGGATGTACCCGACCCCAACCAGACGTAGCAGCCTGGTCGCTCTTGTAGGAAATAAGAGAAGTCCTCTGCGCCCATCGTCGGTGGCAGACCCCTGTGTACTCTATTCGTGCCTACAATCTCTGCGGCTGCGGTCGCGGCCAGATTCGCCTCTGACGCAGTGTTGATGGTGGCTGGATATCCAGGGCGGTAGTCAAGACTAACGTCTAAGGAGAAGGCATCGCCGATGCCTTTGACCACTTGATTCATGCGGTCCATGATCGTCGCGCGCACGCCTTCGGAGAAGGAGCGGGTCGTCCCCCATAGCTCCGCGGTCTCGGGGATCACGTTAAAGGTCTCTCCGGCTTGAATTCGTGTGACGCTAATCACCGCTGAATCTACGGGCGCGACGTTACGACTTACGACGGTCTGTAGGGCGGTGACTATCTGCGCGGCTGCGACGATTGGATCTCGTGACTGATGCGGCATCGCGCCGTGGCCACCTCGCCCGCTGAGCTTGATGATGAACCGATCTGCTGAGGCCATTACGGGGCCAGAATGAACCGCAAATTCGCCGGCCGGCAGCGCCGGCCAATTGTGCATTCCGTATACTTGGGCGGCGGGAAACTGATCGAAGAAGCCCTCCTCGATCATTACTCTACCGCCCCCTTCGTTCTCTTCGGCGGGTTGAAACACAAAATGCACCGTGCCAGCGAAGTCCCTATTGTGTGCGAGGTACTTGGCTGCGCCGAGCAGCATAACCGTGTGTCCGTCGTGCCCACAGGCGTGCATCTTTCCTGTGTGCGTCGATCGGTGGGCGATGTCGTTAAGCTCGGTCATATTGAGCGCATCTAGGTCGGCTCGTAGGACGATCTCTGGCCCGGCCTCTGCGCCAGTGAGAGTACCAACGACTCCCGTTGTGGCGAGGCCGGTATGAACGTCTATCCCGAAGCTGGTCAGCTTCTCTGCGACAAAGGCCGCGGTGTGCACTTCCTCAAAGGCGGTCTCGGGATGGGCGTGGATATGCTGGCGCCACCCTTGGAGCTCAGTCTGCCATTCACAGATGTCTTCGATGAGCGCCATGGTCAATCAGTACCAGCCGTGCAACATAAGCATAAACTCGTCCGCGTCGAACTTAAACCGGTCATCCGTATGGAGCCAGTTGTGACGATATCGCGTAACGATCTCAAGGAAGGGTACTGGATACCACTCAAAGCCGATGTTTATGCGGTGCATACTGTCATAGCGGAAGTCTATGTTGTTGTCCGCCCAGTCATAGCGAATCGTCGCGTTCAGGCCTTGCATAATTAACCAGCCGAGCTCGTGAAAGGCTGATAGGCCGATGGTTGGATCCGCGCTGTCGGCCACCTTTGTGTGGTTCAGGTGATATTCGCCTAGATACACCAGCGGCAATAGATCGCTATAGAAATGAAGATTAAGCGCCCATTGCAGACTGGCCGCTATTTGGTTCCATTCTGGAACCTCACCTTTGGAGCCGCAGTCGCCTTTCTTGAGGGCTGCGCGGTTCCCGTAGATCAATGAACCTCCGGCGTGCCACCCCAGATCTCGCCAGCCGCCTGCGCCGGAGACGCCGTATCCACAATCTCCGTCCACTGGGCTGTCCCAGTGGTCAGCCATATTGAACACGCTCAAGTGTCCGTATGCGTAGTTCGGGTTAATTCCAATCTCGAGGCCGGTGATCTGACGTTCGTGATCGAAAGGCAGGCCCATGATCATTTGACCCTGCCTGATGAAGCCGGTGTGATCATCAAGTCTCCAGCCGTGCGCCGGGAGAAAGCGGCCTGCCCGTGCATACATTTGGTAGGGGAGGTCGTGGTACATCGCGTACCACTCACGGACGAAGAAACGGTCGGCGAAACCATCGAACTCTTCGTCACGAGACCCAAGAGCCCCCGAGCTGACGAGTAGCGTTACCCGTCCTTCATTCAGGGCATCGGGGTTGTACGGTCGCGCGGCGAGGTAGAGGTCGGTTTGCATTGGGAAAATGGCTGTCTTCTTGTCCTCTCCGCCTCCAAGGGGAGAGTACAGCGCTAAGCGAAAGTCTCCGCCGTATTGGAAGGTCGGGTGTGGTTCGATCCCTGCGTAACGGGCCGCTGTGCCGGGCGCCGGTACAAGCGAGGATTGCTCATTGTTCTTCGTCGGTTGGCTGCCTGCTGCCGTAGGCTGACTGGACGCCGCCGTAGGCTGACTGGACGCGGCCGTCGGCTGACTGG
>CALELH010000348.1 GCA_937902595.1 uncultured Myxococcales bacterium | reverse complement strand
TCGTTCACGGACACGACCATCACGTCTAAACCAGCCTCTTTAACGGCTGCACGTAAGAGCGTCTCCGTCTCCCGGCCGCCGGTGCCGTTGCCCACGGCGATGGCCACCGGTCGATGAGTCCGCAGCAGCGAGATGATCATCGATGTCTGCGGGGTGCTCCGGCCTACGAGATAGACGGTCTCATACTGCAGAAGCGCCCCATTCGCCCCGACCATGGCGCATTTACAGCCCGTGCGAATCCCTGGATCGATGCCCAAGACCGGCTTGGGTCCGAGGGGAGCGCTCAAGAGCAGCGCCTCCATATTCTTTTGAAAGACATCGATGGCGGCGTCATCGGCTATCACCTTGAGCTGAGCACGTACGGAGCGCTCAGCTGTAGGGAGCAGGAGCCGCTTGAAGGCGTCCTGAGCGGCGTCGAACATCTGTGGGCCGTAGGGAGAGTTGGGATAGTAACGACAGCCTCGCAGCACCTGCCGCAGCGTCGCCTCAGGATCGGGTCTGACCGACACCGATAAGACCCCCTCTTCTTCGCCCCGGCACACAGCTAGATAGCGGTGCGATGGCACACGGTGTGCGCGCTCTTCGTACTTGAGATAATCGCGGTATTGGCTGCCGTCGATGTCCTTCTTCGCGAGCTTTGATCGCAGCTGACCGTGTTCGCCAACAGCGTTACGCACCAGGCTACGAAGCGCCGGGTCCATCGCCAAACCCTCGGCGACGATGTCTCGAGCACCCGCGAGCGCCTCGTCGGGCGTCTTGACCCCGCGCTGCGCGTTGACAAAACGACGGGCATCCTCGTAGGGCCGACCCTCTCTTGGCTGGGAAGTGATCCGATCCGCTAAGGGCGCCAAGCCCTTCTCTCGGGCCACATCAGCTCGGGTCTTGCGCCGCTTCTTATAGGGGGCGTAGAGGTCCTCAAGCTGAGTCTTGGTGGCACAGGCGGCGAGCTTATCTGCGAGCGCCGGCGTGAGCTGGCCTTGCCCTTGGATGGTATCCAAGATGGTCTTACGCCGCTGCTCAAGCTCCGTGAGTCGCTGCTGGAGTTCCATGATGTCACGGAGCTGGACCTCGTCGAGGCCGCCGGTCTGCTCCTTCCGGTAACGCGCCACGAAGGGCACCGTGGCGCCGCCACCGAACAGGGTCAGCGCGGCGTCAATATGGGCTCGCTTCAGATCGAGCGAGTCAGCGATATTCTGGGCAAGAGCGCTCATCGGGTTCTCCTTACGCCGAGAGCATGCCCTAGCCGAACCCAGAGCTGTACTTTTTCTGCACGCCGTACACAGTCCCCACCCGAGCCGACGTCGCGGGGGGCATCAATCCGTCTCCCCAATGCGGACTGCCATCCGATCCAGGAGCGGGGTAGTGAAGAGACGTTAACCGACGAAAACACCCTCAAAGCGAACACATCTTAGAGCTCAAATTTACGACATAGACTTGGCCATCACTATCAACCAAATCTGCATCGCTACATTGATCACAAAATAACGTGGGCGACACCGTAGGAACCTTGTTGAGTTGTCGATAAACAACTAGCCTGTTCTGGGGTGGAACGAACTACAACGACTGTCAGCGCGTTGCTCATTTTCGTAGAGGGATAAATGTCTGCA
Source organism: uncultured Myxococcales bacterium (assembly GCA_937902595.1). Lineage (GTDB taxonomy): Bacteria > Myxococcota_A > Bradymonadia > UBA7976 > UBA1532 > UBA1532. The sequence continues at coordinate 1,986 of CALELH010000348.1, read as the reverse complement.
CACTCGAGATTCCGAATCTTTCCACCCGAGTTTTCCCTCCTGGAGTCACTGGCGGTGAAGGCCGAGCAGGTGGCCTCTCTTGATGCTGCGATAGCGGCTTTGCAGCTGCGTAAGTACGCAGAAAAAATGACTCAAACTACGGCAGATCTACTCAGCATAGATGATGACGACGTCGAAGACTTTTTTGGCCTTCTCGAACTACTTGAGCTTGAGCCATCTGTTGATCGTCAGACCATGGATCGATTCCACTCTCTCCGAAAAAACGGAAATGACGCCGCACACTCTAGTCGAGAGATTTTTGATGTCGATCTTCTACTAGATGAAGCATTTGAACTCGCTCAATGGTTCACGACGATGGTCTTAGGTCGAGAAAAAATAAGAGAGACGGCCCAATTAGAGACACAGGCCGACTCTACAATTCACGCCACGCCCGACCGAGCCCTCGGCTCGCTTCAAGGCAGTATCCGACTCGCGCAGGAGCGCGTCCGTAGTGGTAACGAGAGAGATCTGATTCAATTTGGTCGGCAGGTTGGTTCACCTTCTCCACGAACTCTCGTGGTTGCGGAATCAGACACCCCCGAAGCCGACGAAAAGTATATCGACTTTGCGGTGAGTCGTGGGGTGTTCATTCTTGGGAATCTAGGCATAGATTTTTCCGATCTCCTCACACAACACGAACTCGGTTCAGCGCGCATCACGGCCGCCAAATCGCCATTTAAGCTCGGCGTGGTGGGTGCATTCCGTGTCGGTAAATCGACTTTGGTGAACGGGCTCTTTGGCCGGGAGATCGCCTTTGTCGATGTCACGGAAGCGACCGCCGTCATCTCGGTATACCGGGCGGGCGACGCAGATAGTGCCATTATCAGATTTAAGGACGGCAGCGAATCCAGAGGTGACATTGAAGGAACAAACCGTGAGCTCGCTATACGAAGAGACGACACGGACTGGCTCGACAACATCGACCACGTTGAGTTTAGCGTCGCCAACACGCGACTCGTCGACATAGAGATTTGGGATGGCCCAGGCCTTGGCGGAAATGAACGTAATGAGACTCTAGCCAATCGCTTTATAGACACGATTGGGGGAGCGCTTTGGGTGATGGACGCCGAGCTTCTCGGAGATCAGATCGTCCTTGGGCCAATCGTCCAATTAAATCGATCGAATAAGCGAGTTCTGGGTGTACTGAACCGAATTGATGCCTTCGATGATGACGAAGACCAAATCGCAGAAGCTGTCGGTTTTGTGAGAGACAGCTTCAAAGAGTACCTCAGCGACGTCATTCCTGTATCGGCGCTGTCTCTCGTTAAAGGTGACGAAGGGCAACGCAGGAAACTACTGAAAGAAATCAACGACCAGGTCCTCTCAAGCGCCGGGTCGGATCGCGACAATAGGATCTCGGCGGCAATTGGTGAATCGGCTGCTGGAACCTGTGACGCACTCTTAGCTCGCTGTGGACAACTTCGTGACCGTATCGCGCTGTTTGAACATATCAAGACTGGCTTTGACGACGCGATTAAGTCGACCCTTGAGAGGTTCCAACCACTCGTTGAAGACGCGATAGGCCTCGCGTTTCAAGCTGAACTTACGACGGCTCAAGAGGAAATACGAATACTCAACGCGAGAGCAAATGGCGACTTAGACGGTCGAGATGTAAAGAAAATCTTAGAGACTCTGAATGAGCAGTCTCTAATTCGAGCGGCTTGGCCCGCGGCGGTTCATCGTGTCTTTCAAGGCATAGAGAACTCCTGGAATGAGTATGGACACGAAGCGCTGACTATCGCTAGGGCCGCAGCTCCTCGAATCGAGATAGACGAAGTGGCAACGCAGATCAAAATCAACGCCGAGACTGAGAGCATGATCTCTTCGGCGGACGAGGCCATAGCTGTTGGACAGTTCTTCACGCTCACCTCTGCCGGCGCTCTTGGAGTCGTCGCAGCCGCGAGCGCGGCCGTCACCTGGCCGGTCATGCTGGCCGCAATACCAATC
>CALELH010000347.1 GCA_937902595.1 uncultured Myxococcales bacterium | reverse complement strand
GTAGAGGCTTGCTGACGCGCTTTACACTGCGCTCACCAAAGCCTAGAACCAAAGCGGTGTAGCCATCACGCTCGTTCGTGCGCTTGTCTACAACCACGTTTCCGCCCGTAGCGATTACTGTGACAGGGATCTGCCGGCCCGTATCGTCAAAGACTGACGTCATGCCGACCTTCTGGCCTAGAATGCCATTCATATTGAACCTCCTTTAGGTTTCTGTTCTTCCCCTTCTACAAGCGAGAGGTGCCGCAGCACATCGCCGAGGAAGCCGCGGGATATTGTCTATATCCAGAGCGAATGTCAAGGATTGAGGGAACTAATCGTGGTTTGGCAGGACATCTCTAAGTCTACTCCGCCAGAACGAACGCTGGTCAGAGAAGAAAAACTCTTTTTTTGAGTAAAAACGCAACACCCGCCTGAACTGTCCGACTCACTTTGTGAAACATCGCTACATCCGGCGAAAGAATTTGATCCATTAACAGGAGTCGTTCACATGAAGTCACTCATCAACAATCATCTTGGGCCATTGAAACAGTATAGAAGAGCCCTGCTAACAGCTTTAGCTGTGCTCACCGCGGCCATAACAAGCGCATGCAGCTTCTCAGTCCCCGACACCCCTCATCATGGACAACCAGACACGATACAGAGTCGGGATGCGTCTGCATCATATTCACCAGATGTCCTCATTATTGCCGACGATGACGAGCATGACGCAGGAGCATCAATATTAGAACGAGGAGCTCCCGAAGGGATCCCTCATGAGCAACTTGAGCTGCCCATGATCAGAGTAGACCAACTCCCCTCTCCTCCCTGGGTTCCCGGTGCTGAAGTAAACGCGCCCAAGGTCTCTATAGGATCGGTTCAACTCGCTCACGGCACCCGGTTTGGGGTTGTAGAAGGACAATTACTGGTGGCCGCGCCCAACGCGAGAGGCATACAGGAGCTTCTGGAAAGACATGAACTGGCCATCGACCGGGCTATGGACCTTGGAGGGGAGGACATCATCTTTGTGCTGACCCCTAACGGGGTTCCCTTGACAGAGTCCGACGCAAACGAAAGGTTAAAGGCCGCTAACATCTCGTTAGACGAACAAATTACCGTGTCCAGTCCAGCCATGCTGAACACCATGGTCGTCTTCCTCTTGGAGTCATTCCGAGGTACCAAGATCGGCCTGAACCCAGTGCTCACGCCAGCGTCGCTGAGTGTCTCCGCGACGGCAGGCCCAATCGGTCCCACCGAATACAATCCAGACGCGCGGAGGTGGTCCTATCTAGGCGCGAACGGCCCACACGAGTATGGCGTAGTTGACGCTTGGGATCGGTTGGCTCAGGCGGGTGTTCAGGATGTCCCGGTTCCTGTGGCAGTCATCGACGGTGGTTTCTCCGCCACCCCAGATCTGGACGTAGGGTTCGACATCGACCCATCGGCTGACGATGTCGCTCATCCTGACCACCCGAGACACGGAGCTCAAGTCGCAGGAATGATAGTGGCCGGTAGAGATGATGGCTATGGCGTCGTCGGCGTCGCGAGCTCTATCGCCGGCGTGAAAGCCTATCCACTCGATTCTCCAACCTTGTTAAGGGCTACGGAGCTTATGACGGAAGCCGTTGACGATGGCGCACGAATTGTGAACCTAAGCTGGAGTGGACGTACACCTAGTTTCCAAAATTCAACATTGCAGCGACACCCTCTGGCGAGCGTCTTTGAGAGATTAGCTGAGCAGGCCCTTATCGTCACGAGCGCAGGGAACTCCGGCGAGGACGTCGTCGATGACAGCAGCCTATTCTTACCGTGCTCTCTGACCGATGTACTGTGCATAGGGGGCATGAACCCAACAGCTGATGAGCGACATATCCAATCCAATTACTCCGTCGATGAAGGTGCTATTGGTGTAGACCTGTTTGCGCCATTCACAGTGTTTGGTACGCCGGAACCCGGTGAGCCTGTCCGATATACATCAGGAACATCTCTGTCTGCAGCATATGTATCGGGTGTCGCGGCCCTAGCCTTTGCAGCGAAGCCAGATATGGAAGCACGAGATTTACACCAAACACTCATTCAACTCTCGAGACAGAGTTCGGATCCTAGCGTCAGCGCTATAATCGCTCCGGGAGAGGTTGTCCGAGAGCTCATAGGTAACCTTCCCCCCGTAATTGACTCTGTCCAGATTGAAGGAGATACCAGCGATATCGGCCCTCGCGACGAGGTGGAGATGGTGGTCGAAATAAGCGACCTGGATTCACCGGAGACATGCCAAATCGAATGGTATTCGAATCATGTAGGCCTCTTAGGCACGGGCGCTAGAATCTCCACTCAGCTGGATGTCAGCGGAGTTCATGAAATTACAGTTCAGGCCCGTGACTCAGCTGGAGAGATCGCGATGGCCTCATTGGAGGTGCATGTTATTGACCACCAGCCGACGGTTGAGGTTGTTCATCCGCGTAGAGGAACCCTCATTCGACGTAATCACCCCTCCGTCTTCTCGGCACGAGCTGAAGACATTGATCTAAATCCGTCCGAGCTTCCCTGCGAAGGACTAAGATGGTTCCTTATTCCACCTGGAGGGTATTTTCATGAAGTCGGTACCGGCTGCGACGTGGTCGTGCCTGGAATGGAGGCAGGGTCAGGGTTTCTTAGAATTGAGCTGCCTACAGAGAGCGGCGAGGCTGTTTGGTTGATATACCCATTTGAGGTTCGATAAACAGAGAGCGAACTGATGAGGCGCCGCGCCTGCGAAGCGGAGGTGACGCAGACGCGGCGCCTCATCAGATCATGTGTCTAGCCCAATTTGTAACAGTGCATATGGTGATGAAAGCGCCCAGTGATATCCAAACTCAGGTCCAAACCGGAAAGAGGTTCCTCCGATTTGAGTGTTCATATCGATACCTAGACCTGTCGTAAATGCGGCTCTCACCTTGTTCACAACACCATCCTCCTCATGACCAGGCTCGACGAGGAACCCAAACTCAAAGTGGCTATAAAATTGGAAGGACCTTGGATCACCAAAGGTCGAGTCGTAACTAAAGTGGGCGCCCCAGACATCTCCGCCATCGCTGCCTAAGCCTCCGCTAGGTCGTCGACCACCATCTATAACCACGTTCGCACCGACCCCAAACCGGTCGCCGGTGTCTGACACGGTACCTAAGCCCGCGCTGAGTAACCCCCACTCCCCCAAGGTCTTGGATGACACCAATACGCCACCGCGGAACCAGGTGGCGAGCTTGGGGTCTTTCTGAATGACGGGCCTCTTCACCATGCAGTCTCGAATAAGGCAAATGGGGGCTTGGTCCTCCGCAGCACCACCGATCGCGGTGGGCGGCCTGGTCTGAGTTTCATCTTCACTGGAACCTTGAGCTCGGGCCGCCCCCTGGGTAGTCACCACCATGACAATGGTGACTACCCAGATCTTGGCCAAGGCGTTAGTACGCCTCCGCCAACTCATTAGAGCAACCCGATTGAAATGGCCGCGTATGGAGCAAGGATACCGGGTACAAAGCCCAGCTCTGGCGCCACATAGAGCCTCATCTTACTGGCCCCGATCTCACGAGTTGTGACCTGTACGCCGACTCCACCCTCAAGGATTGGTAGCACCACGTTAGAAGGCCCATCGTCATACGGATCCTGACTAATCATTGGGCTACCCTGTACGTCAGGCACGCCATAGACGAAACCCAATGAGGCAGACGTGAAGAGGCTAATCCGTCGCTCTGGGCTGAACAGAACCTTCCAGTCCAATACTGGACCCCACGCATTCTTGACGACATCAGCCCGCTCATCACCGAGAGGGTTCTTTGGTGGCTTGGGCACCCAAATCAGCCTCAATCCTAGATGATGCTGTGAAGGACTTTTGTCATCACCATCGATGACGACCCCAAAGCCACCACCCAGGGTGACCACCTCGCCCAAGCCATCGGACGGGATCGCCACAGACCCACGCCCAGATACATAAATGGGTAACTCCTCGTCTGCTTGTACCGTAGTTTTTGGTGCTGTTGGCTTAGCCTGAGCTGTGGCACTGCACAGCAGCGCAAACAATAGAGCAGACAATAGAGCAGAGATAGTTAGCTTAGAACGCTTCATTATGATTCCTCCGTTTTGTTGCCCGGTGAACAGTTTTGCTCGCCAGGTGCTTATGAAGGTAATCATCAGAATCACATATTTCCATTTATTAAGATTTCGTGTATTTATAACTTTAGCTTATAGGAGGATTCCATGATTCAGTTAACGAGATTGGAAGGGTTCTATTGGGTAGGCCGCGCGGGAGGATTCAGCGCTGCTGCCCGGGCTATGCCCTACCCAATCACCCAGCCAGCGGTCTATCAACAGGTCCGAAAGCTTGAGATCGAATTGGAGCTAAAGCTATTCGAACGAGTAGGTCGCGGAGATATGAGGCTGACTCCTCCCGGACGAAAACTCTACGATTTCGTTAGACCATTTTTCGAAGGGCTGCCAGGCGTTGTTAGGGCAATTCAGTCTGATGAATATGGCGGTACCATACGGATCTCTGCCGCGAACAAGTTTATTGTTGAGTTGCTCCCAGACTGGATTGCTACGCTCCGTGAGGATCGCCCCGACATTCGTATCGAGCTGACGGAGGCGGTACATCCCGACACATCAGTCTTGGATGACTCGCAGACTGATTTAATCGTGGATCACTTTCCTGAGGGGGTACCGGATGGATATGGTTCACAGCTCGTTGGGATGACTTACGGCTGCTTTGTTATACCTGCTCAAATCGCGGCTAGATTGGATCTTTCGAAAGATCTTCAGGTGCTCAACGACATCCCGTTTATCGGTTATAAGACAGAGCTAATTCACTACTCTCTACAAGCGTCTGCCCTTAAGCGTTTCGGGCTTACACCGCATCACGCAGCGCAAGTCGAAAGAGCAGACGCCATCCTAGCTCTCGTTAAAGCGGGTCTGGGCTTCTCAATGATTGGCGCGATGTCGCCTGATGGCCCAGATGAGGAGAGTATTTTCTCTTTTAGACCCCCCGACGGCGCAATTGACTTCCCCGTCCACGCTGTGTGGAGAGAGTCTGGTCCCGCTCACCCGCTCGTAAAGGTCATGTTGGACTATATTGACTATGAGCCTTAAGACACTGGCTCCGTTGAATAGAGGCTGGCTAGCGAATACCGAACGGGATCTTGAGCTTCATCACAGCCCCCCCAAAACGTGGAAAGCGAAATGAGCGTACTCGACTCTCTACACAGCTCCCTACGCGAGTCCCACCAAACTTACCGGTGACGACCTTAGCACGCTGAACACGACCAGAGCCGGCGATGGTAATGTCGACCATTACAGTGCCTGTCAAATCAGGGTTCTCTCTCTTGCAGTCAGCGATGGATCGCGCGTTCTTCCGTACGACACTCAACACCTGCCGCCGTGACAGCTTCTCGGGAAGTAGGGGGTTGTCGCTCGCCGCGGGACGCGACGGAGCACTCGGACGAGCACCGCTCGGCCTTGGCTTGGGCTTCGGCCGTTTCGCTCCAGTGCCACCAACACCGCTCAAGAGGTCATCGAGCTCGTCCTTCTTTCCTGAGTTACGCTTCTTTGGTTTAGGCCGAGCTGCCGCGACCGGCTTGGGTGTACGCGGTTTTGGCTGAGCAGCGTTTACCTTAGGCTTGGACGAACTTCTCTTCGATGAACGACTCCTGCTCCGCTCCCCTGAACGCCCACGTCGTCGCTTCTTTGCTTTACTTCGCTTCGGCTTAGCCGCTGTCGCGACCTTAGTCGTTTCATCCTGCTTAGGTGCCTCTTTGGCAGCCGCTTCATTGGGTGCTTCTTCTGCCTTGCCTTGCTCTGTCACCGGGGCAGCTTTGGTGTCCGGCTGGTTAGGTGGCTGGGTTCCAGCAACCGCAGGGGTCGGTTTTGGTTTAGCTGAAGGCGCACCGCCTATAGTCAGCTTCACTGGCTTGGCCTTGGAGGCCGCCTCTTCATTCTTAGAGAGCGCAGCGCTATCTTTCTTTTCTGGAGCGAGAGCCATGTAAACGGCGACTCCAATACCCGCAGCCAAAACTAGACCGCCTATGGAGAGGCCTACGATGAGACCAGTGTTGCTGCGCTTACGAGTCACGAGCGACGGCATAGCTTGAGGCACTGCCACCGGTGTCGATGGCAGAACTCCTGAACCTACACCTGTTGCCCCGTTGCCGCCTGAGGGATTGGGCGCTCCCCCCAATAGAGATATATCGATGAGCCCTGAGGCATCGGTTCCACCAGTATTTGTCACCGTCCCGGACCGGCTATTCTGACTTTCAAGATCATCCAGGCTAAACAAAACAGAATTCTCATTCCGCTGGTTAGCGAGATGACCTCCGGCCTCGGCCGCGAGTTCCTCCATTTGGCGGGCCTGCGCGTCAACACCTGCGAACATCCCTGGTTCATCAGCAGCCTCAGCGCCATCAGACATCATCACATCATCATCAGCGCCACCATCTTCGTGGCCGAAGTCGTCAGCCGGAGATGCCGCCGCAAACGGATTGCCTCGGGGAGAGTCATCATCTTTGGACTCGGGTTCACCCGGAGAGTTGCCGGCGAACAAATGTGAGAAAGTGTCTAAGGTTGAGAGCTTGGACCAGTCGCCCATGCCCTCGCGCCAAACAAATGCGTCCCCTGTAATCTCGCCGCGGCCCAGATACCCGGCCACATCCTGCGGAGTGATCGGGCCTACCTGTTCACGATCGACGACGATATGCCAGACGGCATCGTCTTCACCGGCCTCTTGCTGATCGGCACGAACGGTCGCTTGATCATGCTGAACCTGCTTCGTCGCTTCTTGATCTTCCTCAATGGCTTGTTCACTCATTGCAGAAACAGCGAGCGTCGGATCATCAGCGCCATCCTCTGTGTGGACCACAATTACATTCTCACAACGCTTACACCGAATCTTGAAGATTCGATGCTTTACCTTGTCGTCCGCGATCTGATACTTGGCGCCGCAGCTATCGCACTTGATCTTCATCTAAGCGCTCTCCCAAACGAGTGATGTACCCGCTCAACACGAGGTGAAACAGAGGGCATTATAGGTGTAGGAATGAACAAGAGACAAGAGGGCCGCCAGGCTGTTTGATTCTTCATGCGATGCGGCATAAATCGAAGCCCCTTCGCGTCGACACCAATCGCCGACTCTATCCCTGGACAACGCACAACACAGTAGGTTCCACGTCAGGCCGGTTTCTATCACTTTATGAGCCTGAGTTACTTCAGAGGGAAGTACTCTATGAGCGTAATGACCCAACGGCTCTGCTCTTCAGTACTCGTCCACTGGAGACTGCTGGTCAGTATCAAATGACACCGAGTCCGTCTCCGCGGTCACGAACACTCAGAAGGTTACCGCAGAGTCGCGTCCTTCGCCGTCGCCTTAAGCTTCGGTAGGAAGTCCTTCTTCAATTTAAGCAAACGCTCAAACTTTACCTTCTGACGCGCATCCGTATAGAGAACCTGAGGCTTCTTGTACTGGCCGTCGATCAGTAGGTCGTCAAAATTGTAGAACTTGGTCTTATCGCCACCGTCCTGAGCGTGCACCAAGACAGGCGATCCAACGAAAGTTAGCGCAATTAACAGTGCAACTACCCGCATGATTCACTCCAAATCTACCGCGCCCAAATAGGGCCCGTCGTGTGGTACCAGCATAGCGAACCTTGTCCTATGCGGCTAACCTCACCATATGTTTATCTATTCATAGCCCTTGGTTAGGACTCTCCCTCTGGAGCTGCCGACTCTTCTCCGTCAGCAGCATCAGATTCAGGTACAGCTGCAGGCTCAGGCGCAGCGCCTTCAGCCTCCTCAGGCGCGCTCGGCGCCGCCTTAGCGGGAGCAGCCTTCTTAGCCGCGTCGGCAGCCGCCTTCTTTCTCTCCATCTCGGCCATCTGC
>CALELH010000346.1 GCA_937902595.1 uncultured Myxococcales bacterium | reverse complement strand
CGATTGGCAGGCAGAGCTAGAACGCCAGGAAAACGAGGCGCCTCGAACCAAGCCGTTGACCATTGGACGTCTCATCCTGCCCGGCAATGACATTCATTTTGAGCCCTTGGAGGAGTTACCGGCCACCCGCTCTATGCCGCTCTTACGTGGTCTCGCGGAGTTTATCGCCGAGAACCCTCGCTTAGTGAGAGTGGAAGTCGGTGTGCACACGAAGACGGGTAAGGGGGCGGCGTACGACCTGTGGCTGTCCCAGCTCCGCGCTAAAGCCCTGGTTGAAGCCTTGTCAAAGCTAGGCGTAGACAAACTACGGCTTATGCCACGGGGATATGGCTCAGACTCTAAGACATGGTCAAACGTCGGGAACAAAATCACTGCGGTAAACTCAGTTGAGCTACGGGCTCTCCTTCCCTTCGAGAAGGTGCCTGGTATGGGAACTCTGACAAAACCAGAACCGACCAAGGGGCATGCGAAGGGCAAGATGCCGGCCGGAGTCAACATCTTCCAATCCAACGCCCCTGTGAAGTTCAGTCCTCGAACGGCTCGACTGCGCGAGGCGAGTCAAAGAGCGCTACGTGAGCTCACCGAGTTCTTGCGAGAGCATCCTAAGGTGTCCTTTGAGGTCGCCGTACACACCAATGGGCTGGGCGATAAACAGCGCATGAAGCGACTGAGTCAACAAAGAGCAGAGTCCGTGCTCCAAGCGCTTGTTAAGCAGGGCATACAGGCGGACAGGCTGACGGCGAAGGGGTATGGTGGCAGCCAATTAAAGGCCTCTCCGAAGACAAGAGAGGGCCGAACAGCCAACAAGCGAGTGGAGCTACGCTGGGCTACAGAAGCCAGGAGTACACAATGACCTGGTCACCCCATTTGCTGGCACTACTGTGTTTGCTCATGCCCACACTCACCTCCGCACAGGGAGGACCGGCGACCAAGGCGCCAAGTGGGTTTACCATTCGACTCGACGCCCCCGAAGCACCAGAGGAGACGCCCGCAGTATCCGCTACAGAGAAAGCGGCCTCGGCGCCTGCTGGAAAGACCCTGGCTCCCAAGAAGTCAAAGAAACCTCGCAAGACAGCTAAGCAACGAAGAGCGGAAAAACGGAAAGCCAAGGCGGCGAAACGGAAAGCCAAGGTGGCGAAACGGAAAGCCCGTAGAGCGGCCAAACGGAAGGCCCGCCGAGACGCGGCGAGACGTGCGAAGCAAACGAAGGCCGCAAAGAAGCGAGAAGCGAAAGCGCGCAGGGTAGCTAAGGCGAAGGCCAGAAAGGTACGGCGAGCGGCCAAGAAACGAACTCTGAGAAAGAAGAAGAAGGCCTCAAAGAAGAGCAGGAAGCGAGTTAAGCTTCGTAAACCAAAGAGACGTAAGAGCCACCGTGCCTCCAGGCGTTCACGCAAGAAGGCGCCCACCATCACTCCCTTCTTGAACGGTGTCGGCTCCAACTACGGCCGCCGAACACCCTATGGGCGCGTTGAGACGGTCGAGCCAGGAACGGCTGCCCGAATTCGTGAGATGATCAATGGGGATAAACGCACCTATGAGCAGCCGGTCACCTTCGAGCCATTCCGTGCTCGGCTCACCCCCGACATGGCTGGGATGCTCGCAGCCCTATCCGACTACATCAAGTCCTCGAAGGACATCATGCTGGTCATGATCGAAGGACACGCTACGGACCATGACAAACCCGTTCAAGACCACGCCTTGAGTGAGGCTCGAGCCAGCGCTGTTCGAGAGTTCCTTGTTCAGCGTGGCGTCGACGCAAACCGGACCATCGCCTTTGGGTTAGGGAGCAAGCTTCCGGCGTCGGCCCCCCAGGATGGAAACCGCCGTGTTCAACTTCACTTGGTCTCAGGTACGGCGGTCGTTCGAGCCCCAGCGCGTACGTGGGATCAACTGGCAGTGGCCCACTTATCAGGTGCGCAACAGCTCGCCACAAAGAGCACCGCTGACCAAGAGTGGTCTCCCATCAAGACTCGAACTCAGCTAGGGGCTCCGGCGTGGCTTCAAACCGGACCAAATACAAACGCTGTCTTGAGAGCACCTGATGCCAGCCAACTGCAGATGGGAACGAGCACAAGCATTCAACTGAGCAAGGCACAATTTCGTTCGCTCAGCTCTGCCATCGAGTTGACCCTACATCAGGGTGAACTTCGAATGATTAATGATCCAGCTGACTCTGGAAAAGGCACAACGGTGCTGGGCATCGCCGGCGCTAAGGTCACCGCAAAATCCGCGGACCTCGTCACTCACGCTGTAGATGGGCAGCGCGGCTGGGTTGGCGTCAGCCGAGGCGTGGCTATGGTGACTCTGAGTACCGGAGCCTCATTCAAGATTGGCGCCGGTCAGACCATTCACCTCGAGGGCCAACAGCCAAGCATCTGGGCCCAATTGAAGGCCCCCGTCATTATGGGCCCTACGCATGGAGACTTTGTGAAGATCCCTACCCTCTCCTGGCAGCCTGTACCTGGCGCCATCGCCTACCGAATCGATATCTCCAGGGACGTGGATTTCCACGACATCGTCTCCAGGGACTCGGTCACGAGTACAACCTTCGAGATCGACGAGGCGGCAGAACCAGGAAAGACATTTTATTGGCGTGTCGCTGCGATAGATGAGCGCTCTAGCCCCGGACGGTTGTCCCAGAGGTTTCGAATCGGCAAGACGATGCCGAAGAAAACCAACACCACTCAGACTGAGACAGAAGACTAAGGTCACCCAGCCTAGACCAGCATCAGTCGGGGTTCTCCTCATCGAAGGCCTCGAGCTGGGCGCCCGCCTTCTCCCAACGCTCGTAAGCGGAAGACAATTGCGTAGTGAGGCCCGCTACATCCTGGGCAACAGTCTTCACCTTCTCCACATCATCGTAATGACTCGGCTCCGCCTGTATCGCCTGAAGAGCGCTGAGCTGCTCCTCCAAATCTTGGACGATCGTCTCGGCTGTCGAGTAGGCGGACGCAAACCTCCTGCGATCTGAGGCGCGGCTCTTCCTCCGCTCAGCTTGCTCCCGTTTCTCAGCTTTCGACTTCCGCACCTTCACCCCTGGTCCACCAGACCAATCGAGCTTCGGCGCAGGAGATACGACCTTATCCGGAACCGGAGCGGGCTTCGGAGGAGCGCTCAGCTCCTTTCTTTTGGGCTTAGGTGCTTCCCGGCGCGGCCGATGTAACGGGAGTGGCTGAGGTCTATCGCCTCGAGCACATCGCTGCTGATACTCCGTATAGTTGCCCAAAAATGGGGTAATACGCCCGGTATCAATCTCCCAAATCTCATTACAGACCTCATCGATGAAATGCCGGTCGTGGCTGATGAGGACGATGGTCCCATCGAAACCTGCGAGCGCTTGCTCTAACACCGAGCGACTCGCCATATCGAGGTGATTGGTCGGCTCGTCCAGCAACAGTAAATTCGACGGAGTCAGCAACATTTTTACGAGACTGAGACGCGCCTTCTCGCCACCGCTCAATACGCCGACCTTCTTGTCGGTGTCATCCTCAGAGAAGAGAAACGCACCAAGAGCACCACGCAACTTTGTCGGAGTGACCTCTGCCTGAATGTCATCGGCTTCTTGAAGCACTGTCTGTGACAAGTTCAGCGCCTCGACTTGATGCTGAGCGAAGTAGTAGGGCTTACACCCGAATCCCAACGTCCGATAACCCGATGTGAGCTGAGCATCACCAGCCAACATCGTCAGCAACGTGGTCTTTCCAGCCCCGTTGGGACCGACCAAAGCGATGCGTCTACCCCGTAATAACTCGAGATCAACTGCGCGGTGAACTACCTTTTCCCCGTAGCTCTTGCCCGCGTTCTCTAGCGTCAGCATCACCCGCCCGCTCTTGGGTGCATCCGAGATACGAAACGAGATCGTCTTGTCGTTCTCTCGTCGCTCTATGGTCTCCATCTTGGCGAGCGCCTTCACACGACTCTGCACTTGCTTGGCTTTGGTCGCCTTCGCTCTAAACCTGGTTATAAACCGCTCTAGCTCAGCGACCCTGCGCTGTTGATTCTTTTGCTGACGATCCAGCAGCGCATCTTCCTCCGTCTTCTGCACAAGATAGGATTCAAAGTCACCGGTATAGACGCGCATGCCGTATCGGGAAAGTTCTGCGATATGGGACGCAAGTCGGTTCAAGAACCAACGGTCATGACTAATGAACACCAAGCTACCGGGATAGGATTGCAGGAAGCCTTCCAACCAGACCAAAGACTCAAGATCCAAGTGGTTCGTCGGCTCGTCGAGAAGCAACACATCAGGCTCTTGCAACAAGAGTCGCGCCAGCACGACGCGCATCTGCCAACCACCGCTCAGCGAACCACAATCATTATCAAAATCAGAGGTCTTAAAGCCCAGACCACTCAGCACCTCTT